>CALKFY010000084.1 GCA_938084925.1 uncultured Pseudomonadales bacterium | reverse complement strand
GGGCAATGAGCAGTCGAATGACTAAAGAACTGGTTCTTGATGCGCTATTAATGGCTGTTTGGAGGCGAAAACCTGTAACCAAGGTTATTGTTCACTCTGACCAAGGCAGTCAATACACTAGCTACGATTGGAGTGAGTTCTCCAATCGCTCTAGCGGTTACAGGCTTCCACTATGACACCTGCCATAGTGTCCAAGGCACCTATATGAGGCAACACTGTTATTTTTTTATCTGGCCATTGATCTAGGGCCTTTTGAATTTCTCGGGGTATGTCATTCATAACATGAGCACCAGCCGATAAAAAATAAGGCAACACCACCACCTCTGTCGTTTGGCTGTTAAAGAAGTCAACTAGTACAATTTCTATAGATGGAGATGCAAACTCCAAAAAAGCCACTTCCACGCCATCAAAAGCAACACCTAAGTTGTCTGATACCTTTTCTACTAGTACCTGTAATTCATCATTTGATGATGATATTCGGCTGCCATGGGCCGCAATTAATAATTTTTTCATACGTCCTCTTCCAAGGTCAATTGAGCCTGACTTAGGCTAGCGAAGGTTATCTGAGAGCACTGTGTGCCGTTTTAACAAACCACCAACACAGCTCCTTAAATTTTCAAATACACGATCTTCTGCATATACGTTAGCCAACACTGGTGCCGTACCACAGAGAAAAATCCTCTCATTTTTAAGTAAAACATTAGCCATCAACTTTTGATCTAACTCTTTCCACATACCATCTTGATAAAACACAGTACAAGCCTGTTCAAACTTCCCAGCAAGCTCAATAGCAGCCGCTACGCTAAATGTTGGGGTTAATAAATGTACAGTGAATTTTGCATCCGCTAACTCCAACGCCATTAACGCCAAACGCCAAACTGGGGTTTGATTACCTGCAATCAAAACCACAGCATTAGCCCCCTTCTTTTTAGAAATTTTGGCACTCGAACGAATCAAGGCGTAGCGCACCAGCTCACTTTCTGCAAATCCAAAGGCTGCGCCGTGGTCGTCATCAGTCAAACTTAATTCAGAAAACAACGGCTGTAACAAACGCTCACTACAGACATTGGCTGGGTAATTAGCAAATGCATTGTGTATTAAATGCTCAACTTTACTCACTGAAAACAGCTCAACTGCAGCCCGAAGTTCGGCAACGTCATGTTGCCAATTTCCAGTTTCAATGACTTGTTCATCCACTGTCACATCGCCCTGAAGCAGCGTTTTAACCTTACTAATCGGCACACCTCTGGATACTAAGGTCAAAATCCTTTCAATGGTCAGAACATCTTTTTCTGAATAGAGCCTGTGGCCTTTTTCTGTTCTCTGTGGCTTTAGCAGCCCATACCTTCGCTCCCAAGCCCTTAGGGTAACCGTATTAACCTGTGTACGAGCGCTCAATTGCCGTATAGGGAACTGGTTTTCAAGGTGTTCATTGTCACCGGTTTCAACAGTCATCTTAGGTTGTTTATCCCTGCCTGTTTTCTACAAAATAACTATACACAAAATAATACTGTACAAGTATTTAATTGTACAGTATTATTTTTTGTATAACTATTTTAGTAATGATTTATATCTACTAACTTTACTTTGGATCACGTACTTAAGGATAGATGTTGTAGCCACTGGTTAGATAGTGGCTGTGAATTTTCTTCAAAGGCACTCAAAAAATATCACAAAATAATAGATAAGTGAGGACTAGAAAATGAACAAGCAACACATCATTGCCTCCAATAAGGCGGCAAGTGATATTAATCAACCTTCTATACAGCTTGGCATCAGCGCCTGTTTAGCAGGCAATAAGGTTCGCTATAACGGTGGTCATACACGATCTCGACTATGCCTGGACCTGCTAAGCCAGTGTTTCACATTCATCAGCTTTTGTCCCGAAGTCGAAGCAGGCTTTGGCACCCCAAGGCCCACCATGCGTCTCATTGGTAACCCTGCGTCACCACAGCTGGCATTTAGTAATGACAGCACATCAGATTTAACCGCACAACTCGTCCACGGATTCAAAAAAAAGTTACCTAAAATGAATCACCTTGACGGGTACATTTTGATGAAAAATTCTCCAAGCTGTGGGCTTGAGAGAATAAAGGTGTTCCAGCCCAATGGGCACCCACACCAAATACGAACTACTGGTGTATTTGCCAAAGCGTTAAAAGAACAATACCCACTAATGCCAATCGAAGAAGAAGGACGATTGCACGACGACAAGCTATTTGACAATTTTATACTGCGTGTTTATGCCTGTAGCAATTTTCGTAAAGAAGTCTTAGAAGTGCCAAGTTTACACAACCTAATCATATTCCACAGCCGCTACAAATACCTCTTAATGGCACATAATCAAGACAAATACCGAGCACTGGGTAGGCTGTTAGGTAGCAAAACAAGTGTACCGCTTGCAACACTGATTAACTCATATTTTTGTGATTTTATTGAGGTGCTTTCCAAGCCTGCCAGTAGAAAAAACCATACTAATGCGTTGTTCCATATTTTAGGGTACTTAAAAGGTAACCTCACATCAGTAGCACGAGATCACATCATTGAAATAATTCACAATTACAACAACGGCTTAACCCCACTGACCACGCCTTTAACCTTGCTTAAACATCATTTAATGCAACACGGCTCTACTTATATCCAACACCAGCGTTACTTGGAACCATACCCTGAAAAAATCAATCCAGTGATTCGATACCTTTAATAAGATAACCACTGAGCACCTATATTATGAGTACAATCGTTGAACAGTTTTGCCGCTACTACAAAGAATTTAGCCAAGAAAGCATCCCTGGGCTTGATGACATTTATCACCAGCACGTGGTTTTTGTAGACCCAATGGGGAAAGTTGAGGGACTTAGTCACCTTAAAAATCATTTTAGAAAAATGATGTCTAATGTCACCTATTGCCGATTTGAAATCACTGATGTGGTCAACAGCGATGCCCAAGCCTTTATTACCTGGACTATGACGTTTGCTCATCCAAAACTAAATAATCATCAAGCAATCGACGTCTGTGGCGTTAGCCAGATCGTGTTTAATGAGCGCATCACATACCACAGAGATTACTTTGATGTAGGCAGTCTGTTTTATGAGCATGTGCCTATACTCAAAAACGTGATCGGGTTGCTGAAAAAAAGGCTGGCATCGTGAAACGCATCTTAATTACAGGTGCGAGTTCCGGCATTGGAATGCACCTCACTTACCTCTACTTATCAATGGGCTGGCACGTTATTGCCTGTGGTAGATCATTAAGTAAGCTGCAAGCTGCTTTTCAATCAGAGCGCCCAGCACTCACCCTATGCACTTTTGATATTAATCAGAGCACTGAAGTAATAACAAAACTCAAACAAATCGAAGCGCTTGATCTAGTGATCCTCAATGCAGGGACATGCGAATACATGGATGACCCACTTCCATTTGATAGCAAATTGTTTAAACGGGTAATAGACACCAATGTCATTGGCACAGGGTATTGTTTAGAGGGAGTATTAGGCAATGTCAAACAAGGCGGCCAACTCGCTATTGTTAGCTCCTCTGTCACCATGTTGCCACTTACGCGTTCTGAAGCTTATGGCGCCTCTAAGGCCGCGTTAGATTACTTAACACGCACTCTCGCCATTGACCTTAGCCCTAAGGGCATTGATGTTTCACTCATTCGTCCAGGATTTGTAGACACTGCATTAACACAAAAAAACACCTTTTCTATGCCGGGCCTTATCTCTGCTGAACAAGCCTGCAGGTACATTGTGCAGGGCCTTGAAGAACGGAAGTTGGAGATTAACTTTCCAAGAAAATTCTTTTTCACCATGAAAACATTAGCGTTATTACCCAACACACTATGGCGTCGACTCGCCATTAAAATGATCAGGGGCGTCTGATGAAACAAGCACCACAGCATCCCCAAAAAAAACGCATCGCCATTATTGGTAGCGGTATTTCAGGCCAAACCTGTGGCTACCTGCTAAGCCAACAACACCAGGTGACTTTATTTGAAGCCAACGACTACTTAGGTGGACACACAGCAACCATCGACCTTGATATAGATAATAAAACTCTGGCGGTAGATACCGGTTTTATTGTCTTTAATGACCGTACCTACCCTAATTTTATAAAACTGATGAAGCAAGTTGGGATCGCCAGTAAACCCACTGAAATGAGTTTTAGTGTACACAATAAAGTCAGTGGCCTTGAGTACAACGGACATAACTTAGATACCCTTTTTGCACAGCGACGTAATTTATTAAACCCCCGGTTTTATTACTTTGTTGTAGAAATTCTGCGCTTTAATCGATTGGCTAAAAAAGCAAATTCAGTCATCCACGACAAACAAGATACGCAGGGCACGCTAGGCGAATTTCTAGACCAGCACGGTTTTAGCGATTATTTTGCTACCCACTATGTACTCGCAATGACTGCGGCCATTTGGTCTGCTTCTATCAACAGTTGCAGAGATTTCCCGTTACAATTTTTTCTACGTTTTTTGAGCAATCACGGCTTACTCGACATCGCTAACAGGCCTCAGTGGTATGTTATCAAGGGTGGTTCACGCAGCTATATACCCAAATTAACGCAGTCAATTCAAGACATTCGCCTTAGCTCAGCCGTGGCATCAGTCACGCGCCATGACGGACACGTAGACATTACTAGTAACCACAAAATCGAATCGTTTGATGAGGTTATTTTTGCCTGCCACTCTAACCAAGCACTAGCGTTATTAAAAGATCCAAGCACCACCGAATCGCAGGTGCTTGGTGCCATAAAATACCGCAACAATGACGTTGTACTTCATACAGATAATAGCTTGCTACCCACACACAACAAAACGTATGCAAGCTGGAACTACTGCATAGACCCACAAGTGGATGAGTTACCAACACTAACTTATAACATGAATATTTTGCAGTGCCTCAAAACTGAGCAAGACCTTTGTGTCACTCTTAATCAAACTAAACGCATTGATCCACAGCACATTTTACGCCGCTTTACTTACGCACACCCTGTTTTTTCAGTTGAATCTATTGCTGCACAGAGCCAACGCCATACCATTTGCGGCAACAATTTAACGCACTTCTGTGGTGCGTATTGGTATAACGGGTTTCATGAAGATGGAGTGAAAAGTGCCTTGGATGTATGCCAACGCTTTGGCATCACTCTTGACACGATTACACAACAAGGCACTGCAAATGCCTAATGCTCAGATAGATAGCCAAACGGCTCATGGTACAACGATAAAACCGGCGATGAAGAGTGCTTTTTATATCGGCCATGTGTTCCATAAGCGCTTCTTTCCCAAAGAACACACATTCACCTACCCACTTTATATGAACTTTATAGACCTTGATGAGGTGGAATTACTGAACACCAAATATTGGTGGTTCTCATCTCACCGCTGGGCACCTTTACAGCTCAAAATATCAGATTATTTTAGCAATGAACCGACCCACACAAGCGTATTAACAACTAACGCTGGAAACTTCCTAAAAAACCATGCTATTGCTGTAGCAAACTCCTTGGGTGCAGACGTTAGCACTATTAACCGTGTATGTGTGTTAGCTCAATTACGCTGCTTTGGCATATATTTTAGCCCTATAAATTTTTTCTTTTTGTATGAAGGTGAAACTGCGAAATACCTCATTGCCGAAGTTAGCAACACTCCTTGGAATAAAAGCCATTGTTACTTGATCGATTTGATGTCACCTATACCAACCGAAAAAGCATTTCATGTATCACCTTTTATGGATTTAGACATGGAGTACCGATGGCGTGTGAAGGAACCCACTGCAAGCACAGAAATTAATATAGAAAACTGGCGCCAGCGCCTACTATTTACCGCCTCGTTTTCCGCAACACGTTATGAAATTAACGCAAAAAAGATCACAGCTGTATTCCTACGTTGGCCCATCGTATCTCTAAGCATAGTTAGGGCCATTTATTGGCAGGCATTTAGGCTGTGTTTAAAACGCATTCGTTACGTGCCTTATCAAACTAACGCACTCAGTTCACCTACCACATCAATAAGTAAACCTAAGACAAAGGGCAAATCATGAACATGCCAGAAACTACATACGTTGAAAAAATAGGAAACCTCTCTTTTAGTAAAAGAATAGTGTTTTCATTACTCAAAAAGCTAACTGACGGCCATATTCGCTTAATTGAGAATGGTAACGAGGTTCTATTTGGCAATGGTGATGCCACTATTCAAGCAACCATTACTATTCACGATCCAAAAGCCTACTCACGTATTTTATGGGGTGGCAGCATTGGTGCAGGCGAAGCCTATGTAGAAGGCTTATGGAGCAGTGACAACCTAGTCGATGTGATTCGCCTATTCTCTCGAAATCTTGCCGCACTAGAAAAACACGAACAACGTTTCGGTTTTTTATTGAACATTATTAATATGATTAAGCATCGTTTAAACCGTAATAGCACAGCAGGCAGTAGAACAAACATAGCCGCGCATTATGACCTGAGCAATGAGATGTATCGGTTCTTTTTAGATGAAGCAATGCAATATTCGTCAGGCATATTCCCTCATGAAACCACAACACTAGCAGAAGCCCAGCAGTACAAGCTTAAAACCATTTGTGAAGCGTTAAACCTTACCGAAGATGACCAACTGCTAGAAATAGGTACCGGCTGGGGTGGGTTGGCATGTTATGCGGCTACGAATTATGGCTGCCACGTCACTACTACCACCATATCAGACGCTCAGTTTGACCTAGCGCAACAACGTATTAATGACGAAAACCTAAGCCATAAAATCACCTTACTAAAAAAAGACTATCGAGATTTAACTGGCCAATACTCCAAAATTGTATCTATTGAAATGATAGAAGCCGTAGGGCATAAATTTATGCCTACCTACTTTGAAATGTTAGATCAACTATTAAAGCCGGGTGGAAAAACGTTTATCCAAGCCATCACCATGAACGATCAGCGCTACGATAACTACGTCAATAATGTAGATTTTATCCAACGAAACATATTCCCTGGTGGCCACTTACCTTCTGTGAGTGTGATTTGCGATCTACTTAAAAACAATACCAACATGTATATGAAACAATTATCAGACTACCGCATTGATTACGCTAAAACACTCAGCGCTTGGAGAGCTAGTTTCTTAGACAATCGTGAAGCCATTCAATCGCTCGGTTTTAACGATGATTTTATTCGTTTGTGGGAATACTATTTTAGCTATTGCGAAGGTGGATTTCGTGAGTCTGCTATTGGTTTAGCCCATATAGAACTGATCAAAAACGAATATTAAGGTGCCCGTAATGACCATGTGGCAATTGTTTCAACCCGTGAGTTTTCAGATCATGTGGGTTGCCCTAATATGGGGTGGCAACACATGGCTGCCTATCTCCATCGCTATGCTAATCATGCATTTTACTTTAAGCCCAAGTCGCCTTGACGATGCAAAAGTACTCCCGCTGGCCCTTGGTGGCTTTGTTATCGACTTACTCATGACTCAACTGGGGTTCTTTAGCTTTGCAGAATGGCCACTGTGGTTGTTGGTTTTATGGGTGGCCTTTATTCTTAATTTAGGCCATAGCATGCGCTTTTTACGCAAGTTAAAACCGCTGTACCTCATCAGTTTTGGTGCAGTAGGCGGTGTTTATGCTTATTGGGCTAGCTGGAAATTTGGCGCGGTAGACTTGCCTCATGGCCCACTCATAACGTTAGCAGTAGTAGCCACCACTTGGAGCATCTTCCTGCCGTTATGTGTGAAAGTGGACTGTTTAATAAGGAAACCTCGATATGGGTAGCCTAAGAAGAAAAATTACACAACTTACCTTTATTTGCATGCTATTCATACCAAGTCACTATGCTTATAGCGAGCAAGTATTAATCCCTAAACAGTTTAATACACAGACTTCAATTGATATGACCCCTGTACCTACATTTAAGTTAATCGGTACAGGCGACATGAAATGGCTATGGTTTGACATCTATCAAGCCAAAGTACTCACGCCAACGGGAATCTATAAACCTAATCAATGGCCTCTAGCGCTAAATTTACTTTATAAACGAAATATCACCTCTGAACTGTTAATACAATCAACGATGGATGAGTGGAAACGCCAAGACATTGATTACCCTGTTGAGTGGGTATCGAAGTTACGTGATATTTGGCCAGACATTGCACCACAAGATCAGCTTATATTGTATGTAGATGACGCTAGCATTAGCCATTTTTTCTATAACAATATATTTATTGGTTCTTTACGCGACCCGTTATTTTCAAAGGCTTTTACGGCTATTTGGCTATCCAAAAACACCTTAAGACCAGCACTACGTAATCAATTAATAGGACTAAACCCATGACTATTTTTAACCACTTGAAGCACCATTGTTCTCGTTTACTTGGGGCCATTTTTTTAGGCTTCTTATTAGTCGGTTGCAGTGCCAATATTTCTGATTACCAATCCACTACACCCGCATTTGATATGAAAACATTTTTTGACGGTAAGTTGGCCGCCTACGGCATGGTGCAAAATAGAGACGGCAAAGTCATCAGACGTTTTCGTGCCGACTTAATTGGCTCATGGAAAGGTAACAAAGGCCTATTAGAAGAAGACTTTTTTTATGATGATGGCGAAACACAGCGTAGAGTATGGAATCTGATAAAGCATGGCGACAATAATTACAGCGGCGTTGCGTCTGACACAGTCGGTGAGGCAACAGGTCAAAGCCAAGGCTTTGCCTTTAATTGGCGCTATACCTTAGCCATAGACGTTGATGGTACAACGTGGGATATTGACTTGAATGATTGGATCTATCAACTAGATGACTCTCGCTTGATCAACCAAACTGAAATGACCAAATGGGGATTTAATGTAGGCCAAATAACCCTCATCATAGAAAAACTAGATTAGTTATCTGATGATTAAAAATGTATCAATAATATGGTTTCGCCAAGACTTACGTCTGCGCCACAACCCAGCCCTAACCGCTGCGTGTAAAGCAGCTAATGTTCTCCCGATCTATATACTCGATGATGAAAATGCAGGCAAGTATCGGATGGGAGGAGCCAGTCGGTGGTGGCTGCATCATTCATTAAACGCTTTGGATTCATCTCTAGGCAACGCCTTAAATGTCTATTGCGGTGACGCAGCCACAGTGATTTCCGATTTGTGCCAGCGATTTACAGTTGATGCGGTCTACTGGAATCGCTGCTACGAGCCCAGCTATATAGCGCAAAGCAAATGCATAAAACAACAATTATCATCACAAGGCATTAAGGCCCACAGCATTAACGGCTCATTACTAAACGAACCATGGTCAGTACTTAAGAAGGATGGTAACCCTTATAAAGTATTCACTCCATATCACCGAGAGGCGTGCAAAATCGATCGCCCTATCACTCTGCTGCCAGCACCTATGCTACCGACACTGTTAACAAGCGACCCTCACAGCACCCGCCTAGAAGCGCTGTCCTTATTACCTATCACTAGTTGGGATGCTGGATTTTATGAATGTTGGACGCCCGGTGAAGCCGGCGCATTATCGGCGCTAAACACTTTTTTATATAACGGCATAAACGATTACAAAGATGGCCGTGACAAACCTGCCTTAAAAGCCATTTCCAGACTATCTGCTCACCTTCATTTTGGTGATATTTCACCTCAACAAATCATTAACGCATTACTCGCCATAGCTGATGATGAAAACTGTGAACACTTTAAACGAGAAATACGCTGGCGGGAATTTTCTTATTATTTACTGTTTCATTTCCCTAGTTTGCCCGACACAAACTTAAAAGCTAAGTTTGATTATTTTCCATGGGAGAACAACGCAGCCTGGTTAATGAAATGGCAACAAGGGCTAACCGGTTATCCACTGGTTGATGCAGGTATGCGTGAGCTTTGGCAAACAGGACATATGCATAACCGTGTGCGCATGGTTACTGCCTCTTTTTTGATCAAGAATTTACTCATTGACTGGCGCTTAGGAGCAAGATGGTTTTGGGACTGTCTCGTGGATGCAGACTTGGCAAGCAACAGCGCCAGCTGGCAATGGGTTGCAGGATGCGGCACCGATGCCTCACCCTATTTCAGAGTATTCAACCCTATTATCCAAGGCGAAAAGTTTGACCCGCAGGGGGATTACACCAAACGTTATCTGCCAGAGCTACAAGAGTTACCCGATAAGTATCTATTTCGGCCTTGGGAAGCTCCGTCAGAAGTATTAAAAAAAGCAAACATCACGCTGGGCCAAACCTACCCACTTCCAATGGTAGATATTAAACAATCTCGACAAAAAGCATTAGAGTCTTATAGTTGCATTACAAAGGAATTGTAGTATTCATTGCAGTTAACGCCAGTCTTACGCATGAGTATGCAGGTTAAGGTGGTACTGGAGTAATTGATGTTGAACGTATTTGCTAGAATACTCCATTAACGTAGTTAAATTCTTATTCCTAGAAAACTTCATTTCCATAATCAGTGAGGATATGAAAAGAAAATTTCATTACACTAGGTCACCCTACCATTAGAGCAACTCTAACTATGCTTGATCAACTCAGTAAGCAACTTAAACTAGCTCAGGAAAAACAACAAGCAATAGTGCTGGTTAGGGTTTTAGCAACTGAAGGTTCTACCTACCGTAAAATTGGTGCGCGTATGTTGATAGATGAGCAAGGTCAGCAGTTTGACTTGATCAGTGGCGGGTGTTTAGAAACTCATTTAGGCCATCACGCCATACAGGTAATACAGCAGGGTCTGCCCAAGGTGATTGAGTATGATTTTGGTGACCCTGATTCTCCTGCATGGCTTTTAGGAGTGGGCTGCCGAGGTCGGATTAAGTTATTGTTAGAAAAATTATGCTTGGAAAATAACTACGGTAGCTTGACCTATTATATCAAGGCTATGCTGGCGGCTAAGCAAGCGTTAGTGGCTAGTGACGGTGTGTACCTCTTTCCCCGTTACATGCAGAAGGACAAGGTTGCTAACGGCTCAGCTTCTAGCACCTTAAGTAAATCGTTGAAGAGTATTGGATGTCCAACGGCTCAGAGTCTTCGCCATACAATGCGTACTCGCTTACGTAATGCTAATGTTCCTGTTCCAAGCGTTGAAGAAATACAAGGTTGGAATGACTCCTCAATGGCTGCTTACTATGGCGAACAGACGGCCTTGGAGAATATGGCAGCCGAGTTGAAGAAGACTCTTTGACTTTTAAGCCTGTTGTAAGTCCTCAAATAGGCCTTTTGGCGCTTCTCAATGGCACTCATTGGTAACTTGTTTTTAGTATTAGCGGTAGCAGACAAAATCACGGCTTCATGAAATGTGCCAGTGAATTCGTTAACAGGGATGGCAACCATTAGCTCAGGAATGTCATGCTCACATCGGCTATAAGCTGCATGGCGGTGGTGACCATCAATGATGTAATAATAACCGTCAATCCAGAATACCGCCATTGGTTCAAGGTGAGTCCTTGCGCTCTTGATGCCTCTCACTAGGTCGCGCGTGTGGTCCTCTTGCAGGTGTCCGCTCACCTCAGCCATACGCCCTTGGAAGACCTCAGGGGCCAGTATAAGCTCATGCACCGGTAACGTGCGCACCTGAGGCGTAGGCCTAGCGTGTTGTGTTTCTATCCATCGTTCTTCTAGTAATGCTACTTCGTTGTGGTTCATGTTATATCCATAATTAAAAGTTAGTTTATGCTTAGCATGTGGCGCTATTTCTATGCTGATGCACACGCTCGATAGGCTTGATTGCCTTATAGTGCAACTTTAAACTCCCGTATGGCACGGGCTAAGCTTTGAAATAAAAACATTCCATACCACCAAAGGTCTAAGAAGTAAGGGGTTACTAACTACATCTCTCTTATAGTGCAACTTTACTATTGATGGCCTAGATGTCTAATAATGTATACTTAGTGGACGCTCACAAAGCCCTCTTGAAAGCCTTGTAACTAGGTGTCCAACAAAGTGTCATTTTAATTAATGGACAGACTGTCTCGCATGCTCTAAACTTAATTGGACACTTCAGTAATCAAATGGTGAAACCATGAACGGCCAGCACATCGGCTATAAAAGAGTCTCAAGTAATGAGCAGAGCACAGACAGGCAGTTAGTGGGTGCAAAGCTTGATAGGGTATTTGAAGATAAGTTGTCAGGGACAACCACGAATCGTCCACAGCTCAAAGCGTGCCTTGACCACTTACGAGAAGGTGATACGTTAAATGTCCACTCTATTGATAGACTTGCTAGGAATATGTCCGACCTATTGCAGATAGTTAATGACTTAACCAGCGAAGGCGTAACCGTATACTTTGCCAAAGAATCACTAACATTCAGTGGCGGAGATAGTCCGATTGATAAGCTTATGCTACAGATGTTGGCAGCGTTCAGTGAGTTTGAAGTATCCATGATTAAAAGCCGCCAACGTGAAGGCATAGCAGCAGCTAAGGGCAGAGGTGTACTGTTCGGGGCCAAACCTAAGCTTACGTCTGAACAGGTCTTAGACATACGGGCTAGGGTCGGACAGGGTGAGACTAAGGCAGCGTTAGCCATTGAGTACGGCGTTAGCAGGCAGACAGTATACACCGCTCTAGCAAGGGCCTAGACAGCTTCATAAGGGTACCCCCGTCCTTCTATGAATAAGTAAAGGGCTTGAGTGGGGGCCTACGGGGTTTATTAACATGGTCCTATATACGATATAGGGGCACAAACTTTCTTAGCTAAATAATCTGTCATGTGTCGGTCTCAACGGACCACTTCACCCTTGGTCTTACCAATCAAGGGTCTTTCTGTGGACTAGCTGTTAGAGTGTGGCGGCTTATGTGAGCGGTATCACTAATGGTATCACTCCATATTGAAGTGGCATTGCTATTATGATTAATATTCTTTAATATCAAGGTCTTATATTGCTGTGTATGTAGGTTCCACCCACTCCAGGCGCGCCACTTTTTCCCTTCCGCATAGTTTGCCTTAGTCAAATGGTCGATGTATTGCTATGTCTGCAGCAACGCTCATGCCATTGAGAGGTTGTGATTTCTAAGAAAAATTCTCAAAAATAAGCAAATTGGTTGCTGCGAGAAGAATCGGGTTGATTTATCAATGTTGGCACTGGCATGATGGAATAACAACAATAAATTAGGTCAATTAATTAGACCTAAACTTGGTTTTTCGGACTCTTGTCACCGAGTGAGGTTAACTCTGAGCAGGGATGGTAATTGATGAAGAGCTTGGGGTAAAAGTAAAAGGAGGTCAGCGTGAATGTGATTGATTTTTTCAAGAACCCTTACGTCATAACCTTCCTGGCCTACACCCTTGCCTATAGCCTGCACTTTCACGTAGTTTCTCCGTTCGAACACTTATATGACAATGTATTAACAGGCTTAGCTAGCTGGCTGTTTTTCCCCCATGCAGTACGCGTCTTGTCGGTTTGGATGCTAGGCCCAAAGGCCTTGATAGGCCTGCTACCTGCGCACTATTTAATTGGTTATATAATGTATCCGGAGCGCTCACTTTTTGATCTGGATATGTTGGCACCCTTAGTAGCCAGCATGAGTGCTGTGATGGCTTTTGAGGTGTTTAAACTAGCCAACCTAAATCTATATCTTGATGACTTACAAAAAGCCTTGCACTGGCGTACTTTATTGCTAGTTGGCGCCGTGGCTTCGGTATTTAATGCCGTTGGCCTCACCTTTGTCTATCAGGACCATATCGACCAAGCCAGTATGTATACCCTGATGACTAAATACCTAGTTGGGGACACCCTTGGTTTGTTTTTAGGGTTAGTCCTTGTCGTCCTTGTACTTCGCTGGGTACTTCCTAGGCCTAGTGCTACCTCTTTGTGATCCACGCTCACAGAACTACCATAGTCTAATAATTATTTTAATTTATTAGTCCTAATAACTATAATTATCTGTGCTAGTATTCATGCAGCTAAAGGTGAGTTCAAATAAATACAATAATCAGACTTTGCCTCAATATCCAAGCTCTCTTTTCATTAAAGGTGAAGTAATGCTCCGCAAGAGATTATCAAAAGTGCTGGCAAAGTCGGGACTCGTTATTCTTCTCAGTACCACTCAATCTTATGCTGCTTGTCTATTAGATGGCGCGACAAATACCACTTCCCAATTAACCAATACTGATACCGCAAGTATTAGTGCTGCAGCGGGCAACAATTGGGATATCACCAGTTGTGATGTTTCTGGTGTCACGGATATGTCATCGTTGTTCCGCACTGATTCCACTTTTAATCAGGATATTAGTGGCTGGGATGTGAGCAACGTTACAAGCATGTATCAAATGTTTGAAGACGCGAACGCGTTTAACCAAGACATCAGCGGCTGGGATGTATCTAGCGTTACTGACATGGAAAGGGTATTTAAGAAGGCCGATGCCTTTAATCAGAATCTCAGTACATGGAATGTCAGTTCTGTCACTATTATGGAGTCGGCATTTGAATTTGCTAATGCCTTTAATCAGCCATTGAATACTTGGAATGTTGGCGCTGTAACCAACTTCGATTATATGCTGAAAGACACCCTGGCGTTCAACCAGCCGCTAAACCAATGGGCTACCAGTAGCGCCACGACCATGATGGGCATGTTTAGAAATGCCAGTGTGTTTAATCAAGACATAAGTAGCTGGGACACCAGTAGCGTTGCGAACATGAAAGGGATGTTTAAAAATGCCGCTGCCTTTGATCAAAATATTGGTGCTTGGGATATGACCAATGTCAGTAACTTACTACTCTTTTCTACAGGGTCAGGCCTATCAAGAACAAACTATGATGCCATGCTCAATGCTTGGAGCCAACAAACGCTATTGTCGGGTGAGACAATTGATATAGGGACTACGCAATACTCAACCTTGAGCGCTAGCGCCCGAGCAAGCATTATTTCTACCTATGCTTGGACTATTAATGATGGTGGCCTATACACCCCAGGTAGCCCGCTAGCAAAAGCCGATGTTGTCGGATCGGTCGAAGCTTGGACCAATATTGCCACGCGCAATGCGCAAAACACCACCAATACCATTACTAGTCGCCTAGATTTTTTGCGGCGCAACTATGGTAGCTATGAATTGTCACACCAAGGTATTAATGTGAAGTTCGCTGACGTTACCCTTGATAAGGTGATGAATGGGGATGTGGCAACTTCGGGTGACTTAAAGACCGATATGGCGAACTTAGCCGCCGCTGGCCAGAACACGGGTGACCTAACGAATCAGGCAAGTGCAGTGGCCTCGGACTTGGCGGTTGATAGCGCGATAAGTATGCGCAAAGAAATCGTCTCCACTTTGAATCCCACTTCAAGTGAAAAAATTGGCCAATGGTCTATGTGGAGTGCTGGACAGGTAACCCTTGGCAGCATCGATGCTTCTGCCACCGCGTCAAAGCAAGCCATTAGCGGCAATAGCATTACTCTAGGTATGGACAAGCCTATTAGCCAACATGAGCGCGTTGGTTTTGCTGTGACCATGGCTAACGATGATGTTGAAGTCGGCACGGCTGGTAGTAGTGTCGACGCGAACAATTATGGCATCACCACCTATGGTTCGTTTATTTATCCTAATATGACGGTTGAAGGCATCCTTGGTTTCGGCCAACTCAACATGACTAGCAAGCGGATTGATGACGTAGACACCCTAACCGGAAGTCGAACAGGTAATCAGCTATTCTCGTCACTGGCCATTCGAAGTAATCAATCTCGTATATCAGGTAACTTATCTTTTTCTCCTTATGCGAGATTGGATGGATCCTATAGTCAACTCAATAAGTTCACTGAAACAGGCGGTGCTAACGCTCTAACTTATAACCAACAAAATATCACCACGGCTATGTTTTCTGCTGGTTTGGACATTAACTATGAAACCTATGTCTATGGTGGCCTATTGAAGCCCTATGCCAAGGTTGAATTTGGCTCGGACTTCTCAAGTGATAGCGATGCAAGTATGTATTACAACTCGGCAACGTCTACTGTGTATACGACAAGTATTGCTAGTCGTGATGATACGCGCTGGAAAACCGAATTAGGCACGGACTTTTTCTTCAGTAGCGGCGTTACTGGATCATTCTTCTACATACGAGAAATGACTGGCAGTCAAGCCAGGTCGAATAGTGTCGGCTTACGTTTTTCTGGTGCCAAGTAAGTTAACTAGGTGTCGTAAACAAAATGCATGCGTTGCGCTACTTTACGCTGTAGCATAGGTACTTTGTTATCGGTAAGTTGTTAGTTAGGGCCTTATGTTAATCACCTTTGTCACGGGTTTTGTCGCAAGTTTGGCGCTAATTGTTGTCATTGGTGCGCAAAATGCATTCATTTTACGTCAAGGTTTGCTGCGCGAGCATGTACTACCATTGATCCTTTTTTGCGCTGTGGTGGATGGTGTTTTAATTCTTGCCGGTGTGGCTGGCTTGGGTGCGGTAATTGAGGCCGAGCCGTTGGCACTAAACCTCATTCGTTATGGTGGCGCTGCCTATCTGGCTTATCACGGTTTCGACGCGCTCAAACGCATGCGCCACACTGAACAGATGTCGGTAACAGCAGGTAGTGGCACAACCTTAAAAGCAGCTTTGCTCACCGTGGCCGGTTTTACCCTTCTTAATCCCCATGTGTATTTAGATACGGTGATTTTGCTAGGCGCCCTTGCTAACCAAGCGGGTGAGGCACGTTGGACGTTTGCTGCGGGGGCGGTACTGGCCAGTTTTGTGTGGTTCTTTGGTTTGGGCTATGGCGCCCGTTTGCTGACGCCTGTATTCGCCCAGCCCAAGGCTTGGAAGGTGCTCGATGGCTTTATCGCCTTTGTCATGTTTGCCTTAGCTCTGACGTTATTATTGACGGACTTGTAGGCCACAAGGCATAGTGTTGATAGCTGCCTTTAATTACCATTAAAACGATATGTCAGAACCTGAATTTCAACAACGCAAACAATACAGCCGCTGGATGTATGCTCTTATGTGGTTGGGTGTCTTGGTATTGTTGGTGGTGTTTTTTCAAGGCCAGTTGCAAGAGCAATACAATCCTAATCAAAATTTGGCACAGGGGCAGGCTTCTACGGATGCTGTGGTCCTGCAGCGTAACCGTCAAGGTCACTATGTTGCCAGTGGGCTGATTAATGGCCAAGAAGTTGTGTTTTTGCTAGATACCGGTGCCACGGATGTGGCCATTCCAGAGCACATAGCCAAGCAATTGGGCTTGCGTTATGGTCGTGCAGGGCAAGTAAATACCGCCAATGGTGTTAGCCGTACCTATGATACTATGCTGGATTCTCTAAGTTTGGGAGGTATAGTCCAGCAGCAAGTGCCTGCTGTGATTGTGCCAGGCTACGAGTCCTCAGCTATATTGTTGGGTATGTCCTTTTTAAAGCACATCGAATTTAGTCAGCGTGGTGATACGCTGACTTTGCGTCAGTAG
>CALKFY010000083.1 GCA_938084925.1 uncultured Pseudomonadales bacterium | reverse complement strand
GCTAAGCCAGGTTCTATCACTCCTCACACTACATTCGAAGCTGAAGTATACGTACTAGGCAAAGATGAAGGTGGTCGTCATACGCCATTCTTCAAGGGCTATCGTCCACAGTTCTACTTCCGTACTACTGACATCACTGGTGCTTGCCAGTTGCCAGAAGGCGTAGAGATGGTAATGCCAGGTGACAACGTACAGATGACTGTAGAGTTGATCAACCCAATCGCTATGGATGAAGGTCTACGTTTCGCGATTCGTGAAGGCGGCCGTACTGTAGGCGCTGGCGTTGTAGCCAAGATCATCGCTTAATAGCTGATTGATCGGGGTTTGGTCTCAGGCCGGGCCCCAAATAAAAAACCCGCCATGTGCGGGTTTTTTAAGTACAAGTGCTTGCAAAAGTAGCTTGTCGCGTATAATATACGCGTCCCGAACTTTTCGTATATGCGTAAGGTGTTTGCGAAAAGCTGTTCTAGGCCAGTAGTTCCAACGGCAGAACGTCGGTCTCCAAAACCGAATGTTGGGGGTTCGAATCCCTCCTGGCCTGCCATATTTTTAGACTCCGTTATATGACGGGGTTGTCGGTAGAAAGTCGTAGTTTGAGTAAGTCTCAAAATGCTGGAAGTGATCCAGCCTACGTTAAAATAGAGGCTTCCCTAATGAGCGCCAAGTCAGACACACAAGCCAATCGCTTCGATGCACCTAAGTGGTTAATCGTAGTGGCCCTGATCGCTTTGGGCGTGGTAGGTAACTCTGTTTATTCTGATCAGTCCCTGCTATATCGTGTATTGGGTCTGGTTGCTGTAGCTGTTGTCGCTGGCTTAGTTGCTGCGCAAACAGTAAAAGGCAAATCTTTCTTGATTATGTTCAAGGAAGCACGCAATGAAATCCGTAAGGTAGTGTGGCCTAACCGCCAAGAGACCATGCAGACCACTTTGATCGTTATAGCCGTCGTGCTAGTAATGGCATTGTTGTTGTGGGGTCTGGACTCGCTACTGAGCTGGATTGTCTCTTCTATAATCGGTTAACCAATAGGAAACGATCATGGCAAAGCGCTGGTACGTCGTTCACGCTTATTCTGGATATGAGAAACAGGTTATGCGTTCTTTGTTGGAGCGTGTAGATCGCTACGAATTGGATGACCTGTTTGGTGATATCTTGGTACCTACTGAAGAAGTAGTCGAGATGCGCGCCGGTAAGAAGCGTCGTAGTGAGCGTAAGTTTTATCCTGGTTATGTTCTTGTCAACATGGAAATGAATGACGAAACATGGCACATGGTGAAGGAAACGCCTCGTGTAATGGGCTTTATTGGTGGTACGGCCGACAGACCTGCCCCTATTACTGAGAAAGAGGCAGCGGCTATTTTGGATCGTGTTGAGTCTGGTGCAGAAGCGCCTAAACCTAAGACTCTGTTTGAGCCAGGTGAAATGGTTCGCGTTATCGATGGTCCATTTGCTGACTTTAATGGTACTGTTGAAGAAGTGAACTACGAAAAGAGTCGCTTGCAAGTGGCGGTATTGATCTTCGGGCGTTCTACGCCGGTTGAATTGGAATTTGGTCAGGTCGAAAAAGCCTGATTGTAGGCCGGGTGCTTAGCCTGGCTGAAACGAGACCCTGGAACCTATATGGTGCCCAGGGTTTTTGCGCATTCGGATGATCTGAATGTTCGATAAAACTGGGGAGCTCTAAACAAGCGTTTGCACCCATATAGAAGGAATATTTGCAATGGCAAAGAAAGTCGAAGCCTATATCAAGCTTCAGGTTGCTGCCGGTAAGGCCAACCCAAGTCCACCAGTTGGTCCTGCATTAGGTCAGCACGGTGTAAACATCATGGAATTCTGTAAAGCCTTCAATGCTCAAACTCAGAGCATGGAAGCCGGTATGCCTGTACCAGTAGTAATTACTGTATACGCCGATCGTAGCTTTACTTTCATCACCAAAACTCCACCAGCTGCAGTATTGTTGAAGAAGGCCGCAGGCCTGAAGAGCGGTTCCGCTCGTCCAAACACTGACAAGGTTGGTACTGTTACTCGTGAACAGTTGGAAGAAATCGCTACCACTAAGGCGGCTGATTTGACTGCTGCTGATATGGACGCAGCTGTGCGTACTATCGCTGGTAGTGCTCGTTCCATGGGTCTGAACGTAGAAGGTGTGAACTAATGGCTAAAATGACTAAGCGTGCCAAGGCTATCGCTGAAAAAGTAGAAGTTGGCAAGGTATATGAAATAGCTGAAGCAGCTACATTGTTGGCCGAGCTATCCAACGTTAAGTTTGCAGAAGCGGTAGACGTGGCGATTAACTTGGGCGTTGACCCTCGTAAATCTGATCAAGTTGTACGTGGTTCTACTGTACTACCAAACGGTACTGGTAAAGACGTTCGTGTTGCTGTGTTCACCCAAGGTGACAACGCTGAGAAGGCTAAGGCCGCTGGCGCTGAACTTGTAGGTATGGACGATCTAGCTGCTGAAGTTAAAGCTGGCAAGATGGACTTTGACGTTGTTATCGCTACTCCAGACGCAATGCGTGTGGTTGGTCAGTTGGGTCAAATCTTGGGCCCACGTGGTCTAATGCCTAACCCTAAGGTTGGTACTGTGACCCCTGACGTTGAAACAGCTGTTAAAAATGCTAAAGCTGGTCAAGTACGTTTCCGTACTGACAAAGCCGGTATCATCCATTGCACAATGGGCAAGGTTTCTTTCTCTGCTGACGCATTGCAAGAAAATCTAGTTGCTCTATTGGGCGATTTGAAGAAGATGAAGCCTGCTGCTGCGAAAGGTGTTTACATCAAGAAAGTTACCCTGTCTACGACAATGGGTCCTGGCTTGTCTGTTGATCACGGCGCACTAAAGTTCTAAGAACTTCTGCCTGTTTGTGGGTCGGGTTTCAACCCGACATGTCGGAATAAATTCCGACCTACTAAATAGGCAAACAATTTTGAGGGTTCTGGTTTCGGCCAGAATTGTCAAAGACCGTAGGTGAGGCCTGTAGAAGGTTTCTTAATTTCCTACGCAGACGGTGAACCCGATTCAGATTTCTGAGTCCAACACCGTATTAAGGACTCTACCTCTCATGTTTATATGAGTTGCTAG
>CALKFY010000082.1 GCA_938084925.1 uncultured Pseudomonadales bacterium | reverse complement strand
ATAATCAAATATTGTCTTCTGCTCCCGAATATCATCCAGCATACCATGCATGGGGGCTTTTGGCATTTGAAAGTCTACGAGCTCCACTCGCAGCTTCGTTAATTGCCCAGGCCGTATTGTTAGCGCCACATGAAGTGCTTTATCAACGTAATTTAGGTGAAATTTATCGGCGATTGGGGCGCCTGTCTTTGGCCATAGAGTGTGGAGAAGCTGCTGCGAAGCTAGCTCCAAAAGACATCGATTGTCATTATAACTTAGGGCTAGCTCTGGCTGACTCGGAGCTTTTTATTCGTGCAGTTGAGAGTTATCGCAGAGCTGTTGAGCTTAACTCACAGCATGGTTTAAGTTGGAATAATTTGGGTTCTGCCTTGGAGCAAGTCGGGTTGATAGAAGAAGCCCTGGAGGCCTATAGGCGTGCAGTGGAGATTAACCCCAATCATAGCGAAGCACAAAACAATTTAGGCGCGTTAATGATTGAGAGAGGTGAACTGGGTTTTGCCCAGTCTTGCCTAGAATCTGCGGTTGCAGCTAACCCCTTGTTTTTGGAGGCGCATCAAAACCTAAGTTCACTTAAAACCTATACTTTAGACGACCCTCATTTGATACAGTTAAAACAATTGGCTGACCAGTTTGATGGCTTCTCCATCGCTGGAAAGGTACAACTAGCCTTTGCTTACGCCAAGGCGTTAGAAGATACACAACAGTATGATATAGCCTTTCATTGGTACCAAGTCGGAAACCAATTGGAGCATCAGTTGTACCCAGTCGATGAGGTTGCAGCGCAGGCTGAATTTGAGGAGTTGAGAGATCACTTTAGTCAGCGTTACTTCGGCCAACGTCTAAGCCTAGCTAAGCCAGTATTGGGGGACACGAGAACACCTGTTTTTATCATTGGTATGCCTCGGTCAGGAACGACGCTAATTGAACAAGTGTTATCCACCCATCCGCAATTATTTGGTGCTGGTGAGTTGATTAACTTAAGTGAAATTATCGAAGCCAACAAGGATAAGGCCATAGCTTTAGGGAGGTGGTCACAGCGATTAACTCAACAACAAGTTGAAAAACTGGGTCGTGACTATTTGGATGAAGTCTGGAA
This sequence comes from uncultured Pseudomonadales bacterium, assembly GCA_938084925.1. Classification (GTDB taxonomy): domain Bacteria; phylum Pseudomonadota; class Gammaproteobacteria; order Pseudomonadales; family Balneatricaceae; genus Njordibacter. Next base: position 21,946 of record CALKFY010000082.1, on the reverse strand, counting down.
GCTAGCGCCAGAGGCAAAATATATCTCAGACAAAATGCCTGCCAATTTCCATTTGATTGGCCTAATAGTACAGATGTTTCCTAATGCTAAGATTATTCATGCTAGGCGTGACCCAATGGATTCGTGCTTTTCTTGTTTTTCTAAACATTTTAAGCAAACAATGGCGTTTTCCTATGATCTCACCTCCTTAGGTAACTACTACAGCCGTTATATTGAACTGATGAATCATTGGCACAAAGTTCTTCCTGTCGATACCATTCTTGACGTGCAATACGAAGCAATGGTGGCTGAATTTCCAGTTCAAGCTAAGCGTATTACTGACTACGTGGGTTTACCGTGGAATGATGCTGTGCTTGAATTTCATAAAAACAAACGTTCTGTGAAAACAGCCAGTCACGCTCAAGTACGCAAGCCTATTTATAGTACCTCGGTAGCGAGGTGGGAGAACTTCTCCAGACATTTAGAGCCACTGCTGGAAATCGTCAAGGATTACCGTTGAAGGTTAGTGCCAAATTATTAATGGGTAAGGTGCTTAACAGCGCTATTTTTAAAGGAGCGCTTGGCTTTCTATTAGTGTTCATGCTGCTCTCATGCTCAACAGTGACTAATCAGCAGATTATTACTCGTATAGAGCAGGCGGATAAAATCGCGCAAGCGGCTAATTGGCAATATAAGGTATGGCAAGGAGCGGACCTATCTATTGCTAGCTACGTGCCAGAAACTCAGCCTGAAGGTAGTCTTTTGCGAGTCTATATCGAAGGGGATGGCCGCTCCTGGGCTTCTAAATCAATACCATCTAGTAATCCAACTCCTACCAACGCTGTAGCCCTCAAGCTGGCAGTACTAGACAAATCAACCGCTGTTTATCTTGCTAGACCTTGTCAGTTTGTTTTAGCTTTCGATTTAAGAGGTTGCAAGATGTCCTTGTGGACTAGTCATCGTTTCTCTGAGCAAGTAGTAGACGCTAGCAATCAAGTTATTTCACAAATGAAGGCGGCCTACCTTGCTAATGAAGTAGAATTGATTGGCTATTCAGGTGGTGGGGCCGTGGCCGCAATAATAGCAGCAAGGCGTACTGATGTAGTGCGGCTGGTAACGATAGCGGGTAACTTGGATCCAGTATTATGGGCACAGCACCACCATATTACACCGTTATTTGGCTCTTTGAGTCCCATGGATAGCTGGCGGAAACTGCTAGCGATACAGCAAGTTCATTATGTCGGCGCTGAGGATAAAGTGGTACCTGAATTAGTGGCAAGATCCTATCAAAGTGCTTTTCCCAAGAGTGCTCAACCTGAAGTGATAGTGTTGCCTGATACGTTACATACGTGTTGTTGGCAGAACCTAAATCTTTCTGAATGACTCAATGACAGGTCCTAGGCGGGGCGATAATTAACAATAAAGTGTTGGCTAAAACTAAGTTAAGTCTTTGGCTAATTTGGGGTTTTTACTCAGTAAATGAAGCAACTTTGCTACTGGGCCGCTAGGGTTTCTTCTACCAGACTCCCAACTTTTTACCGCATCTATGCCTACACCAAGTATGTTGGCAAACTGAGTTTGTGTTGTTGCTGTAGATTTGCGAACCCGCTTTACGTCGATTAGGGTCCAGTGATGCACTCTGCTGGGGTGTGGTTCAATTTCACCCTTTTCAATAACGACCATTTCTTGTACGCCTTTTACTAGCTCTTGAAATAGCTCATCAGGCATGAAATTTTTCTTGGATGACATTGTGTTAACTCTTTAGTTATTAATAAACTAGTGTGTCTATTAGTTGCTTCAGTATGTTTTTCTGAGCCTGGCTAAGATTGTCGCTAACGTTTTTGTGATGGAGGTAATGAATCGGTAGCATTAGTGTAGACCAGTAAGAAAAACCTGCTTTCAGAGTTGAAAACCGGATTGAATTATATTTATATTACACGTTAATCTAAATGATAATCAATATCATTTGCATTTGCGTTAAGGTGGGGTATACTGGCCGCGTCTGTTAATTAATGTTCTTATGTTGGAGTTTGTTGTGCTCTTGTCCTTTTCTAAATCTTCTTTGTTGGTAGTGGCTTTGATCACTGGTGTTGCGGTACCTGTGCAGGCGGCCGTTGACGTTTATTCTTCGCGTAAGGAGGCCTTGGTCAAGCCATTGTTCGATCAGTTTACTCAAGCTACTGGTGTGCAGGTAAATTTAGTGACAGGTAAAGATGATGCTTTGCTAAAGCGTCTGCAAGTAGAAGGCGATGCTAGCCCTGCGGATCTGTTAATTACCGCTGATGCAGCGCGTTTGCACCGTGCCAAGACTGGCGGTTTGATTCAAGCTGTGGATAGTGATCTATTACGTCAGGTGATTCCTGCCCAGTGGCGTGATAGTGACAACCAGTGGTTTGGTTTGACTAGCCGTGCACGTCCTATCATTTACGCCACGGATCGTGTTGATCCGGCTAACCTAAGCACCTATGAAGCCTTGGCGGACTCCCAGTGGCAGGGACGTATCTGTGTACGTTCTTCTAGCAACGTGTACAATCAGTCCTTGGTTGCCTCCATGTTGGCGGCTGGTGATATGAGTAATGTGCTTGAATCGGTGACAGGCTTGGTCAATAACTTTGCTCGCCCGCCAGCTGGTGGTGATACGGATCAATTGCGCGCCGTGGCAGCCGGTCAGTGTGATGTGGCTTTGGCTAACACCTATTACCTAGCTCGTTTGGCCCGTAGTGATAAGCCTGAAGACCAGGCTGTTGCTAACAGTTTGTCTGTGTTCTGGCCCAACCAAGACGGCCGTGGTGCGCATTTCAATATCAGTGGTGTGGCTTTGACTAAGTCTGCCAATAGCCAGGCCGAAGCTCAGCAGCTGATGGAGTTTATGGTGTCCCGGCAAGCTCAAGATTGGTACGCGCAGGTGAATAATGAGTACCCTCTAGTTGCCGATGTGGCTGTGGCTGATGTGTTGGCGGCTTTTGGTAATGCCAAGGCTGACACTGTATCCATGCAAACCTTGGGTGATCTGAACAAGAAAGCCCTGATGGTGATGGATATGGCTGGCTGGCGCTAGTCCCCCTGAGCTTGTTAAAATGCCTGTTTTGCCCACGTGAGGCTTGGTTTGTTTAAACATATAAACTGGTTCAACAGTGCTACGGTTATCGTAGCGCTGTTTTTGTTGTTACCGGTGATGGTCATGTTGTACCAGGCCATTTTGGGCGACTCTGAACTTGGCTTGCATATGCTGCGCGTGCTGTTGGCTGAATATGTCAGTAATTCGTTATTGCTGTTGTTGGGTGTGGCTGTTGGGGTGCTTATGTTGGCCTTGCCTGCTGCCTGGCTCACCAGCATGTGCCGCTTTCCGGGGCAGACATGGTTAGCTTGGGCTTTGCTTCTGCCAATGGCTATGCCGGCTTATATCATTGCTTATACTTATACGGGTATTCTCGACTTTGCCGGCCCTGTGCAAAGCTTTATTCGCGATTGGACCGGTTTAGGTTATGGCGACTACTGGTTCCCTGAAGTGCGTTCCCTCGGCGGTGCCGTGGTAATGCTTTCTTTAGTGCTTTATCCCTATGTTTACTTGATGGCTCGGGCCGCTTTTGCCCAACAATCGGTGACCAGTTTAGAAGTCGGGCGCAGTCTCGGTTATAGCCAATGGCAAGCATTGTTTTTCTTAGCAATGCCTATGGCGCGGCCGGCTATTGCCGCAGGCTTAGCCCTGGTGATGATGGAGACCTTAGCTGATTATGGCACCGTGCAGTACTTTGGCGTCAGTGTGTTTACCACAGGTATTTTTCGGGCGTTTTATGGTTATGGTGATACCGCTGCTACGGCGCAGCTAGCCACGGTGCTGTTGGTGTTCGTCGTCGCTCTGCTTGCTATGGAGCGTCTGTCTAGACGTCGCGCAAAATATCACTCCGTGGCAACCACAGACAAGCGTGCTGAGCCCATTGAGCTTACTGCTGGCAAAGGCTGGTTGGCTTTTGTCTTGTGCTTGATTCCTTTCGCTTTGGGCTTTTTGATACCGGTTTTGCAGTTGACCTATTGGGCTGTGTTTGAGTCCAATGAGTGGAACTGGGACTTCTTTTCCCTAGCATGGAATTCGTTTTACCTTGCTTGTTTGGCGGCTTTATTGGTTGTTGCACTGGCGTTATTGCTGGCTTATGCGCGGCGTATTGAGCCGGGGCAGCCAGTGAAGGGGGTGGTGGCTATGGCTGGCTTTGGTTATGCCATGCCCGGCACTATTATCGCCATTGGTGTATTGCTGCCATTGGCGTGGATGGACCAACAGATCATCAGTTGGATTCAAGGCTTAGGCTGGTCTTCACCGGGCTTGCTGTTGTCAGGTTCGTTGGTGGCATTGTTGTTTGCCTACAGCGTGCGCTTCATTGCCGTTGCTTTGAGCTCCGTACGCGCGGGTTTGGACAGTATCAAGCCCAGTGTTGACTATGCCGGCCGTTCTTTAGGTCATGGGCCCTGGGGTTTGCTGCGACGCATACACGTGCCCATGATGCGTAGTACGGTACTAACGGCTTTGTTGATAGTATTTGTCGATGTGTTAAAAGAACTGCCAGCCACTTTGATATTGCGTCCGTTTAATTTTAACACCTTGGCCGTACGGGCCTACGAGCTAGCTGCCGACGAGCGTTTAGTTGATGCCGCGCCAGCCTCCATTACCATTGTTATGGTTGCCTTGATTCCAGTATTGGTGTTGCACCGCGCCATGAATAAACGCCCCAAACAGAACTAATTAGAGATTATCCATGTCGATTTTAGCCCAACAATCCGCCCACCTGCAGTTACGCGATGTGTGTTTGGCCTATGGTCATCAGCAGGTTGTACATCATGTGGATTTGGATCTGAATAACCAAGAAATAGCCTGTCTGTTGGGGCCTAGTGGGTGCGGTAAGTCTACCTTGCTACGCGCTGTAGCTGGTTTTCAGCCTTTGGCAAATGGCACTATTAGTCTAGATGGCAAGCTGCTTAGTAGCGACCAGCAGGTGGTGCCGCCCGAGGCGCGACAAGTGGGTATGGTGTTTCAGGATGTGGCATTGTTTCCGCACTTGAGTATTGCTGATAACGTGGCTTTTGGGTTACAAAACTGGAAGCGCCGTGAACGCAAGGCGCGAGTGCAGCAGTTGCTAGCTTTGGTTGATTTGGCGGGTTACGAACAGCGCTATCCTCATGAATTGTCTGGTGGCCAACAGCAGCGTATTGCCTTGGCTCGAGCCATGGCGCCAAAACCGCAGTTGTTGTTAATGGACGAGCCTTTTTCCGGCTTGGATGCCATGCTGCGTGAAGAGCTGGTGCCCGAAGTAGCTACGGTGCTCAAGCAAGAAGGTATAACGGCCTTGTTGGTGACCCATGATCAAAACGAAGCCTTTGCCATGGCCGACCGTATTGCGGTAATGCGCCACGGTAGTGTGGAACAATGGAATACGGCCTATAACATTTACCATCGACCCGCTACGGCCTTTGTCGCTGATTTTATTGGCGAGGGAGATTTCTTAGTCGGTACGGTAGTTGATGCACAGCAGGTAGAAACGGCAGTCGGCTTGCTACGCGGCCCGTGTGACGGCTACGCGGTAGACAGTCAGGTGCAGGTGTTTATCCGCCCAGATGATGTGTTGCATGATGATGCCAGCAGTTTGCAGGGAAGGATTGTCAGTAAACGTTTCCGTGGTACACACTTTTTGTATCGTGTTGAAATGTCTGGTGGGCAGCAATTGTCTTGCTTTACGGATTCCCATCATGATCACCAGATTGGTGAGAACATAGGCATCAAGCTGAACTTGGATCACTTGTTGTTGTTTGGGTGATATATTTGGGGCCAGGCCTGAGACTAGGCCCCGCGTATTTTGAATTTAGATAAAGCGCATGGATAGGTCGATAGACTGACAATCCTTAGTCAGTGCGCCAATCGAAATATAATCCACACCGGTTTCTGCAATAGGAATTAGCGTGGTGTTGGTAATGCCGCCAGAGGCTTCTAGCTTAGCCAAGCCTTTAGCAAGGGATACTGCAGCGCGCATGTCTTCTAGGCTAAAGTTATCCAGCATAATAGTGTCGGCTTTGGCTTCTAAGGCTTGCTTAAGTTCAGCCATAGTTTCCACTTCCACTTCCACAGGTTTACCAGGTGAATTGGTACGCGCAGTGCTTACTGCTTGGGAAATACCGCCACAGGCAGCAATGTGGTTCTCTTTGATCAAATAAGCATCATACAAACCAATACGGTGGTTGTAGCATTGGCCACAGCTCACGGCGTATTTTTGCGCTTTACGCAAGCCAGGAATAGTTTTACGTGTGTCTAGCAACTTCACCTGAGTATGGGCCACAAGGCTGGCATAATAAGTAGACGTCGTTGAGGTGCCAGAAAGACACTGTAAGAAGTTCAAGGCACAGCGTTCAAAGGTTAGCAAACTGCGTGCCGAACCTTTGGCTTCAAACAAGGTTTGATTGGCTAAAGCTTTATCGCCATCGGCCACATTCCAGATTACTTCTAGGTTCGCGTCAACCTGCTTGGCAACTTCGTTTACCCAGTCTACACCGCAAATAGTAGCGTCTTGGCGAGTAATCACACGGGCGTGAGCCTGTTCGTCCGCAGGGATCAAGGCAGCGGTGATATCGCCATCGCCTAGATCTTCTACAAGGGCTGCAGTAACGTTAGCGATTAGGTCCGCTTTTAAAGGATGGGTCATGGGTGCGCTCGTATTAATTCAATGGCCGTTGAAATTAGGCGCGCATTGTAACATAAGGGAGGAAGGAGGGTGTAGGTCGGGTTTTAACCCGACACTAGATATATGGGGTCAGGATTGAAGCCTGCCCCCGCTTGTTTATACGCCTGTGCCGTATGCTACAGCAGGCAACCACAAGGAAATTTGTGGCCACATCAGCAAAGTGAACATGCCGATTAGCTGTAGGATGATAAAGGGTACTACACCCTTGTAGATGTCCGTTAGTTTGACGCCAGGTGGGCATACGCCCTTTAGGTAAAATAAAGCAAAACCTACGGGTGGTGTTAAGAAACTGGTCTGTAAGGCCATAGCCACCAGCATCACAAACCACACTAGCTCTGGATTATCCACCACGCCATAACCATTAATATCCAAACCTAAGGCGGAGATTACTGGCGCTAACAGCGGCAATACAATCAGGGTGATTTCGATCCAGTCTAGGAAGAAACCTAATATGAAGATGATACCAAGGATAAATAGAATAATACCGTAAGGACCAAAAGGCAGGCCTGTGAGGAAGGATTCAATTAGCTCATCGCCGCCTAGTTCGCGTAGCACTAAGGCAAAGCAGGTAGCACCAATGAAGATAGCAAAGATATAAGCCGTGGTGTTGTAGGTGCCTTGTACCGCTTCTTTAAGTACACTTATTTTCAGCTTGCCATTGTAAGCGGCGAGCAAGGTTGCACCTAAAGCGCCTACTCCAGAGGCTTCTGTAGGTGTGGCGATGCCTGCAAAAATGGAGCCTAGGACGACAAATATCAAAATTAGAGTTGGTAGTACGCTCTGAATAACACGCCAGACTACGGCCCAGTCAGGTGACTGCGCATTTTCAGGCAAAGGCGCGTAGTTGGGTTTGAAAAAGCCCACTCCCAAGATATAAATAATGTACAAGGTACCTAGGATCAGGCCTGGGAAAACAGCGCCCATGAACAGGTCGCCAACGGATAGACCTAGCTGATCGGCCATGATTACCAGCATTATGCTAGGTGGAATCAAAATACCGAGGGTACCGGCGCTAGCAATAGTACCTAATGCCAAGGGCATGTTGTAACCTTGCTTTTGCATAGCGGGTAGGGACATGACCGCTAGCAATACCACGGAGGCACCAATGATGCCTGTGGAAGCCGCTAAAATAACACCGATGCTAACCACAGTAATCGCTAAGCCGCCACGCACTTTGCCAAACATGTCTTGCATGGCGTTCATTAGACGCTCGGCAACACCGGACTTATCCAGCATGATACCCATAAAGATAAACATGGGTAGGGCAACCAGAATCCAGTTGTCCATAATCTTGTAGACCCGGTTAACCACTAAACCAAGGGTGGTCATATCTAAGCCAGTAAAAGTGTCTAGGTATATGTCGGCTAGATAGCCCACCATGGCAAAGATGACACCAACACCGCCTAACACCCAAGCTACAGGTACACCGGTAAAAAGTAATAATATAAAGCTGCCAAACATGGCGAGCACAAGGATTTCGTTGGCTTCCATTATGCGGCTCCTTGCAAGTCAGATTCAGGATGGCGTAGCAAATGAATGCTGCGCGCTAGTCGGGCCACAAAAGCCAGTAGCAACATGGCGCAACTGGCAGGGATTACGCCTTTGATTAGCCAGCGCCAAGGTAAACCAGAGGGGGAGCTAGATTCCTCATTCACTCGCCAAGCTTCGTAAACAAAATCAAAGCTGTTGATAAAAACGGTGCCAATAAACGGTATGGCCAGGAATAGCAGGCCAAAAATTTCGATCCAGTATTGGGTGCGAGGACGCAAGTTTTGATGCACGATATCCACGCGCACGTGGCTGTCCATAACTTGGGTGTAAGCCATGCCAAACATTACGCCCACGGCGTACAAGTGCCACTGCAGTTCTTCTAAGGCGATTATGCCGCTATGAAAGCCTCTGCGTAATATGACTTGTGCGATGATGGCAATGATTAACAAAATATAAGCCCAGGCAATGACATTGCCTATGCGTTTAATGCCTGTGTCGATGTTATCGGCAAGGCTTAACAGCAACGGTTTGTGCATAAGAGTCTCCGGAGGAACGGGGCAGAAATAAAAACGGCGTAGCTGGCTGCAGAAAATACCCTGAGCGAGATACGCCGTTACTTCAAAGACTAGTACAAATTAGTCTTTTATAGGCTTGGCTAACTAGAAAGTTAGTCCTACTGGCCTTTATTGACCCTTGCGAGGCAAGAAGGCGTTGGCTTCCCAAAGGTCGTAACCTGCACGGAACTCTGAAAGGTCAGCCCATACCTTAGCAAAGAATGGGTCTTCTTGTGAAAACTCAACTGCTACCTGATCCCAAGTGGTTTCGAAGGTATTTAGCATGTCGTCGCTCCAGTAACGGATTTCAACGCCGTTTTCAGCTGCTTTAGCCATTACAGGGAACTGAGATGCTTCACCTTCGGCAAAGGAGTTGGTCAAGGATGCGCGACATGTGGTTTCTAGTACACGTTGCTGACGGTCGGACATCTTCGCCCATGCATCACCGTTGATTAGCAATTCAAATACGGTGGCTTGCTGGTGCCAGCCAGGGAAGTAGTTGTACTTAACAATCTTGTGTAGACCAAGACGTTGGTCGATTGCTGGTTGGGAGAATTCCGTGGCATCGATAGCGCCTTTTTCAAGGGCACCAAAGATCTCGCCGCCAGGTAGGCCAACAGTGCTAACACCTAGCTTTTCCATAACCTTGGCACCGAGGCCAAAGAAGCGCATGTTCAAGCCCTTTAGATCTTCTGGGGAATTGATTTCGTTAGCAAACCAACCAGAAGTTTCTGGAGACAAGATGGAGCAAGGTAGTACGTGGACGTTGTAACCGTTGGTGTCGTACATTTCCTGGTATAGCTTGCCGCCGTTACCGTACAACATCCAAGCTAGGTATTCACCGGCTTCTGGGCCAAATGGTACCGAGGAGAAGATAGGTGCAGCAGGCATCTTGCCGGCGTGGTAACCAGCGGTAGTGTAACCGGCGTTTACCTTGCCGCTAGCAACAGCGTCTAGGATTTCAGAAGTAGCAACAAGCTTCTTTGGCTCGTAGAACTTCATTTTAAGAGTACCGCCACCCAACATGTTAACGCTTTCGGTAATATCGAGAATAGGGCTGCCCAAGGCAGGTAGAGTCGATGGGAAAGCAACCGGGGTTTTAAGTAGGATTTTGTCCTCGGCAACAGCCGCGGTAGTTACTGAAGCAGCGACTAGGGTAAGTGCCGTTGCAGTCAAAGTATTCTTGAGTAGCTTCATGGTGATCCTCAAAAGGTTTGTTTGTTCTTATTGTCATGCAGATTCAGTCTGCCGACTTGTTATGCCAAATGGTGAATTGGTAATACCAATGTACCGATCGGTCGTAACAAGGTAAAATGAATCGACATTGTTTGTCAACAATTATTTTATAGTCAGTATTTATAAGCATTTAATGATTTAATCTAAAATTAGAAAATAGTTGACCAATTGTTATAATTTGCGTAGTTTAATTTATATATTAAATTGGTATTACCAATATTCAGAAATAATAATATTAGCGAATGCTAAAAGGGTGCTAAAAGGCTGCTAAGGATCAAGGCGGAAAGCTTGTTGTTAGTGGGTCTGGGTATTAAACTGGCGAGAATTGCTAGCAAATGAAAACGAATTACATGGCTTATCAGCGCGTTAAACAACCCAAAATTTCAGATGTCATCATGGAGCAGTTGGAGGCCATGATATTGGAAGGGAGTCTAAAGCCTGGGCAAAAACTATTGCCCGAAAGGGAGCTGGCATTACAATTTGAGGTGTCTCGTCCGTCGTTGCGCGAAGCACTGCAGAAGTTAGCAGCTCGTGGCTTAATTAATAGCCGCCAGGGTGGCGGCTCTTATGTGGCAGAGAACGTTGGAAATAGTTTTGTTGATCCATTGATGGAGTTGTTCTCTAGTCATCCAGAAGCTCAGTATGATTTGCTTGAGTTTAGGCATGCCCTAGAAGGTGTGACAGCCTATTATGCAGCTTTACGCTGCACTGATGCTGATCGTGAGCGTTTACGTGCTTGTCATGAGCATTTGCAAGAAGCTCATGATGCCAAGCAGTTCACTAAGGAAACCAAGGCTGATGCTGATTTTCACCTGGCTATCGCCGAGGCATCTCATAATGCGGTATTGCTGCATACCATGCGGGCATTATTTACCTTATTACAGAAGAACATCTATAGTAACTTAGAAAGTATTTACCCCAAGCGAGACACTCGCGCTTTGATTCATGATCAGCATAGTGTTTTATTGCAGGCTATTTTGGATGGGGATGCCGAAGCGGCACGTAACGCAGCCCATGATCACCTAGCCTTTGTGGAAGATGCTATTGTCGAGCAAGGAAAGGAGAGTACGCGTTTGCAGAGGGCTATGCGTCGCTCTTCTGTGTAAGGGTTTAGATAATAGTTTTATTTGTAAATATATTACATTTTTGCAAAATTATAGTCTCCATCTAGTCTTTTTTAGACTAATGTTGTAATATATTTACAAGAACTTGAGAGGTCCTATTACGTATGGGGTCTTTTTGTATGCAAAAACAACTGCCGACCCACCCTAAACCGAGCAGTTTATATCGTTTTTGCGCCAGGCTGGCCTTCAAAAGGGGCCAGGTAAAGCTAACATAGCCGTGGATACCCTACGGTCGTACATACATAGCAGGAGAAGTGTGTGAGCTCCCCATCTGATATCGATCCAATCGAAACACAAGAGTGGCTAGACGCCCTAGAATCTGTCATTAAAAACGAAGGTGCCGAACGCGCCCGTTACATTCTTAGCCAGCTGGGCGAAAAAGCTCGTGCCGAAGGTGCTGAGCAAGAATGTGCCCTAACTACTTCCTATGTAAACACCATACTGCCCAAAGACGAGCAGCGTATGCCTGGTGATTTATTTATGGAGCGCCGCATTCGTTCTTTGATTCGTTGGAATGCTATGGCCATGGTGCAACGTGCCAATGACAATGATGACGGCCTGGGTGGCCACATTTCCAGTTTCTCTTCTTCAGCTACTTTGTACGATATTGGTTTTAACTACTTCTTCCGTGGCACTACGGACCAGCAAGAAGGCGACTTGGTATTTTTCCAAGGCCATATTGCTCCAGGTATCTACGCTCGCTCCTATCTTGAAGGTCGTTTGACCGATGAGCAGATGGACAACTTCCGCCGCGAAGTCGACGGCAATGGTTTATCCTCATATCCACATCCTTGGTTGATGCCTGATTACTGGCAGTTCCCAACTGTATCTATGGGCCTTGGCCCTATTCAGGCTATTCACCAAGCGCACATCATGCGTTACCAGCAAAACCGTGGCTTGGTTGAGAACGGTGACCGTAAGGTTTGGGCTTTCTTGGGTGACGGTGAAACGGACGAACCGGAAACGCTAGGTTGTATTTCTCTAGCTGGTCGCGAAAAGCTAGATAACCTAATCTTTGTAGTTAACTGTAACCTGCAGCGCCTAGATGGTCCGGTGCGTGGTAACGGCAAGATCGTACAAGAACTAGAAGGCATCTTTAAGGGTGCCGGTTGGAACGTTCTTAAGGTTATGTGGGGCCGTCATTGGGATCCACTATTTGAAAACGATCACGATGGCTTATTGCAAAAGCGCATGAACGAAGTAGTGGACGGCGAATTGCAAAACTACAAGGCCATGGGTGGTGCTTATACTCGTGAACACTTCTTTGGTAAGTATCCAGAGCTAAAAGAGCGTGTAGCGCACCTTTCTGACGACGATATTATGAATTTAAACCGTGGTGGCCACGACCCTTATAAGGTGTACGCTGCTTACCACGAAGCCACTCAATGCTCAGATAAGCCTACGGTTATCTTGGCGCAAACGGTGAAGGGCTATGGTATGGGTAAGTCTGGCGAAGCCAAGAACCCAACCCACTCCCTGAAAAAGCTAGGTATGGACGACATGATGTCCTTTCGTGATCGCTTTAGCATCCCTTTGAATGACGAACAATTGAAGACGGTACCTTACTACCGTCCTCATGAAGATTCGCCAGAAATGAAGTACATGCGCGCCCGCCGCGACAGCCTAGGTGGTGCATTCCCATCCCGTCGCGCTGATTTTACTGCTTTGGAGGTACCTAAGTTAGAAGCTCTAGGTAGTCAGCTAAAGTCCAGTGGCAAGCGTGAGATTTCTACCACCATGTCCTTTGTGCGTACCTTGACAACCTTGGTAAAAGACAAGGAAATTGGCCAACGCGTAGTACCAATCATTCCGGACGAAGCCCGTACCTTTGGTATGGAAGGTATGTTCCGTCAGCTCGGTATCTACACGGCAGAAGGTCAGAAATACGTGCCGCACGATTCTGATCAGATCATGTATTACCGTGAAGACCAAGCCGGTCAAATTCTAGAAGAAGGTATCAACGAATCTGGCGCCATGTCGGCTTGGTTGGCTTGTGCGACCTCGTACAGCAACAACAACTACGCCATGATCCCATTTTATATCTTCTACTCTATGTTTGGTTTCCAGCGTGTTGGCGATCTAGCATGGGCCGCTGGCGATAGCCAAGCGCGTGGATTCTTGATTGGCGGTACTGCCGGTCGCACTACCCTCAACGGCGAAGGTTTGCAGCACGAAGATGGTCACAGCCATGTTATGGCTAACTTGATTCCAAACTGTGTTACCTATGATCCAACTTATGCTTACGAGCTTACCGTCATCATTCAAGATGGCATGCGTCGTATGTACGAGGAAAAGCAAAACAAGTTCTACTACATCACCGTGATGAATGAGAACTACACCCAGCCAGAAATGCCAATTGGTTGTGAAGAAGGCATCATCAAAGGCATGTACCTGCTGAATGAAGTGAAGCCCAAAGCCAAGAAACGCGTACAGTTGCTTGGTTCTGGTACGATTTTGCGCGAAGTAGAAGCCGCTGCAGAAATCTTAGCGGCTGACTTTGGTATTGGCGCTGACGTATGGAGTGCTACCAGCTTCAACGAGCTAGGCCGTGATGCCCAAGCTAGCACTCGTTGGAACATGCTGAACCCAGAGCAGACGCCCCGTCAAAGCTATGTGCAGGAATGCTTGTCTGGCCGCACAGGTCCTGTGATTGCCGCTACAGATTATGTTAAAGCTTTTGCTGAACAGATTCGTGAAGTAGTACCGGCTACCTATAAGGTACTTGGTACCGATGGCTATGGTCGCAGTGATAGCCGCGAGAAGCTACGTGAGTTCTTTGAAGTGAACCGCTATTACATAGTTATTGCCGCCCTTAAGGCTTTGTCCGACGACGGTGTGCTTAAGCCAGTCGACGTAAGCAAGGCGATTAAGAAGTTCAATATTGACAGCAACAAAACCGATCCGGTTTTACTGTAAGTCGCTGACTAGGAGAACGGAACAATGGCAAATATAAACGTAACCATTCCAGATCTTGGCGGCGCTAGCGACGTTGAGGTGATCGAACTTTGTGTTGCAGTGGGTGACACGGTGGCCGAAGGCGATTCCTTAATCGTACTCGAAACTGACAAGGCCTCCATGGAAATTCCAAGCCCTAGTGCAGGTGTGGTAGCTGCTTTGCATGTAAGCGAAGGCGCAATCTGCAATGTGGGTGATCAACTAGCCGATTTAACCGCGGAAGAAGCAGCCAATGCTGCAGTTGAGCCTGTGGCAGAAGCCGCTGTAGAAGCAGCGGATGAACCTGCTACAGAAGTTGCGGAGCCTGCTCCTGTAGCGGCTGCAACGACAAGCCAAACTATTGACATGTTAGTGCCTGACTTAGGTGGTGCTAGTGACGTTGAAGTTATCGAAGTCGCCGTTGCCGAAGGCGACGATGTGGCTGAAGGTGACACCATTGTGGTTGTCGAAACCGACAAGGCATCAATGGAAATCCCTGCCAGTGCTAGCGGTAAGCTAATCAGCTTTAAGTTAAGTGAAGGCAGCAAGGTTAATCAAGGCGACTTGATGGCCCAGCTTGAAACAACTACGGCTGCACCTGCGGCGGCGCCTCAAGGGGCACCTGCTGCGGCTTCTGAACCCGTAGCGCCTGCAGCTCCAGCTGCAGCTCCCACACCTAGTCCTGCAGCGGCAGCTGTCGCACCAGTGGCAACACCTGCTACCAACGGCAAGGTGCATGCAGGCCCTGCGGTACGCATGTTGGCCCGTGAACTTGGTGCTGATTTAGGGCAGGTTGCAGGTACTGGGCCGAAGGGGCGTATTCTTAAAGAAGACGTACACGCCTTTGTTAAGCAGCGCCTAAGTGCACCTGCCGTGGCCCCAGCTGCTGGCGGATCGGTCATTGATAAACCTCCTGCCATCGACTTTAGCCAGTTTGGCGAAATCGAAAAGGTGAAGATGAGCAAGATTCATCGCCTGACTGCGCAAAATATGACCCGCAGTTGGTTAAACGTACCTCACGTGACCCAGTTCGATCATGCTGATATCACTGAGTTAGAAGTTTTCCGCAAGGGCCTTAAGCCAGAAGCCGAAAAGCGTGGCACTAAGGTGACACCATTGGCCTTTATGCTTAAAGCTTGTGCCATGGGCCTACGTGAATTTCCGCAGTTCAATGTGTCTTTGGATAACGATGGTGAGCACCTAATTCAAAAGAGTTATGTAAACATTGGCGTGGCCGTAGATACGCCAGCTGGATTGGTTGTGCCTGTACTACGCGATGTGGACAAGAAGACTATCTGGGAATTATCGGCAGAAATCATTGAGATGGGTGCCAAGGCCAAGAACAAGAAACTCATGCCAGCAGATATGCAGGGCGGCTGTTTCACTATTTCTAGCCTAGGTAGCATTGGCGGTACGGCATTTACGCCAATCGTTAATACGCCAGAAGTGGCCATCTTGGGTGTGTCTAAAGCGGATATGCAGCCGCGTTGGAATGGTACCGAGTTTGAGCCCCGTCTGATGATGCCGTTAAGCTTGTCTTATGACCACCGTGCCATTAACGGTGCCGATGCAGCACGCTTTACCGCCTACTTAAGCAAGGTGCTTGGCGATATACGTCATCTGGTGATGTAAGGCGAGAGCCAGTCCCTGACATTCTAGGGACTGGCTTTTTTGCGCAGCAAAAGTGCCTGTCCCGTTAACCTTATCCGCTACGCGAATAAATAAGTGCCGGTCCTGTTACACCCAGCCCATTGCTATTGCCCAACCCGAGAACTCAGCAATAAGCTAGTTTCTGTCTCTTCAATACCGTCAATTGAACGTAAACGTGATAAAGCGCGATCAAAACTCTCTAAATCTTCAGCTTGAATCTCTGCTGCTAAATCCCATTTGCCGTTGGTGGTGAATATTTTGGAAATTTCAGGGATCAGTTTCATTTGGCTTATAGCGTTTTCTTCTTTGGTGGCAAACGAGCGAATAGTTACCCAACCGGTGATTTTGCTCTTGAAGGCATCTTGACGCAGAACCGCAGTAAAACCAGAAATGATGCCCGTTTCTATCAAGCGATCCATGCGTTTGCTAATAGTGGCACGAGTGAGGTTTAGCTCCTTTGCCATGTCAGCGACACTGGCGCGACCATCCTTTTGTAGAATGCTAATAATGCGGCGATCCTTGTCGTCTAAATAGTCAGTCACTGCGTATCTCCCTATGCGTGGTGTTAAGACTGTAACTTTTGCTTTCTTGTAGTTGCCATTAAGCAAAATAGCGAGTGAAAATAGCTTACTTTGTGCTCTAGTAGCTAAGCTATAATCAAATTCAGTATAGTATTTTGTAGCGTGTAGGTCTAGGCCTGGCTGTGTAACAGACCCTATAAATGCTAGGCTAGGTTTTGCTTACGGATTTCACTAATAGTTTGTCCTGGCGTAATCACTTCCTCATCCAGTACTAAATGCAATAGGCTGGGACCTGGCTCGTTCATGGCTTGCTCTAATGCCGGTGCAAACTCATGGTTGTTTTCAATTTTGGCACTAAATATTCCATAGGCTTTGGCCAGCAATGAGAAGTCAGGGTTAATCATGTTAGTGCCGCTCACCCGCTCTGGGTAGTGGCGTTCTTGATGCATGCGAATGGTGCCATAGATACCATTATCCACCACGATGACAATTATGTTGGCCTTGGCTTGCACGGCGCTAGCCAGCTCTTGCATAGTCATTTGGTAACAGCCGTCACCTGCCATGCAAACCACTGTTCTATCGGTCGCATCAGTGTTATCCATGTTGGCTAACTTGCCAGCAATTGCTCCTGGTAGGCCATAGCCCATGGAGCCCGAAGTTGGGGCAAGTTGACTACCAAAGTAACGAAAGCGCCAAAAACGGTGTATCCAAGTGGCATAGTTGCCGGCACCATTAGTGATGATGCTGTCCTCGGGTAGCAGTGCTTGCATAGTACGAATTACATGGGGCATTTGTAGTTGCCCTGGGTAACTACGGGTAGGCAGCTGTGACCAATTTAGGTAGCTTTGATGGCAATCTGTTACATGCGGACTAGCTTGTTCTTGTTGCTTGGGTTGGCTAGCGCTTATAGCTTCTAGCAAACTCACAGGGTCTGCTTGTATGGCCAAGTTGGCATTGTACATTTTGCCTAATTCGGCACTGTCACTGTGAATGTGAATTAACGTTTGTTGTGGCTGGGGGATATCCACCAAGGTGTAGTTTTGCGATGGTACTTCTGAGAAGCGTGTATTTAATAGCACCAGAACGTCGGCTTGCTTGATACGTTGTGCTAGTTCTGGGTTGATGCCCAAGCCTACATCACCAGCATAGTGGCTATGTAAGTGGTCAAATAGCATTTGGCGTCTAAAGGATACGGCTACGGGTAAATTCAAGCCTTCGGCAAATTTAGCAAGCTGGTTACAAGCTTGCGCATTCCAACCGCTACCACCAACTATAACCATAGGCTGCTTAGCATGCTCGAGTAGGTTAAGCATTTGGTCTAGCTGTTGTGGATGTGGGGTATTGAATATATTGGGACTAGGTTGGCGGCTTAAATATTCCGCTTCGTCGGCCAAACAGTCTTCAGGCAGTACTAGTACCACTGGCCCTGGGCGGCCGCTAATGGCAATGGACCAGGCTCTAGCAATCATCTCTTGCACTCGGTCGGCAGTATCGATTTCCGCGACCCATTTTGTCATGCTGCCAAATACTTGCCGGTAATCTAGCTCTTGAAAGCCCTCACGATGACGAATAGCGCTGTTGATTTGGCCAACAAACAAAATCATCGGTGTGGAATCTTGGTGGGCTACATGTATACCGGCGCTAGCATTGGTTGCTCCAGGACCACGGGTAACAAAACAGATGCCGGGTGTGCCAGTGGCTTTACCCCAGGCTTCGGCCATCATGGCTGCGCCACCTTCTTGGCGGCAAATAGTGTTTTTTATAGGACTATCATGAAGCGCATCTAGCACTGGTAGGTAGCTTTCACCTGGTACGCTAAACAGGCGACTAGCACCATGTGCTTCTAACGCTTTAACGACCAGTTGGCCACCATTTAATAAGGCTTGTGAAGACTTCATTGATGCTCCTTAGGGCTGCTTTCGGCTACTCTAGCCTACTTTAGGCCGTTGGGTATTGCTCTCTTAAATCACTGCATACTTGTTTATGGGCCGCGCAGGGCAGGTGCAGTATAGCGCCTTGTTGAATGATAAAACCATTGATGGCGTCTAATTCGCTAGGCTGGCCTGCTAGGCAATCTTGTAACATGGAAGATTTGTTGTCAGCGGTTTGTTTAAGAACCCGTAAGGCTTGTTGTAACAAGCCGTGGGGGATGGGAGTGATATGACAGCGGCTCATAACATTTTCTGTTTCTTGGCATAGCTGTTCTAAGCGAGGGCGACCTTGTGGGTGCTCAATTAGCGCGCCATTAGTAACTTTGTAAATAGCAGTAAGAGCATTGATAACGCTGTTGATAGCCAGTTTATGCCACATAGGTGTGACGATGTCTTCGTGCCATTGCACCTTTAGGCTGCCTGCTTGTTGCTGGCTCTGATTGATAAGGTTGGCAATGATGTTAGGCGCTGTACGTAAGTTAAGGTGAGGGCTAAAAGCCCCTATTTGTGTACCACCTTGGCCTGCTTGCACAACTTGCCATGGGCCTTGGCGCCAGGCACCATCGGTGGTAGTAGCACAATAGATATTAGCTTGTGGTAATTCTGCTTGCAGACTCTGCGCTGTGCCCATGCCATTTTGTAACAAAACAATATTGGCTTGTGGATGTAGCAACTTGCGCCATGTTTTTATGGCTGCCACAGTGGCATAGGTTTTGGTGCATACCAGAAGGTTTTGAATGCTATCGAGGCCAAGGCCTGGAAAGAGGCTTTTTGGGTGGCTAGTATGAGTATCATTGCCTTGGGTAAGTCGTAAACCTTGGGCCTGTAGTGAAAGATGCTGTTCTTCACTGCGTGTGAGAATCGTCACCTCTAAGTCCCAAGTTTGCATGGCGTGAGCCCATAGCCCACCCACTGCTCCAGCGCCTAAAATGTACCAAGATTGGGAAGGATGTGTAGTCATAAATAAATCAGGGGCTATTGTTGATTAAGGGCTTCGGGTAAAATTCTAGGCATAGTTTAACAAAGGAGTTTTAACATGCCATCATTTGATGTGGTTTCTGAGCTAGATATGCATGAAGTAGCCAATGCCGTCGACCAAGCTAACCGTGAAGTGGGTACCCGCTTTGATTTTAAAGGTGTGGATGCCAAGTACGAACAAGGCGATGGTTTTGTGACTATGCATGCCGAAGTGGACTTCCATATGCATCAAATGTTGCCTATTTTGCACGAAAAGCTTATCAAACGTGGTATTGATATCAAATGTTTGGAATTGAAGGATATCGAAACGTCAAACATGCGTTGCCGTCAACAGATTATCTTGCGTACCGGTTTGGACAAGGAGTTTGCCAAGAAGATAGTCAAGCTAATCAAAGACAAAAAGTTGAAGGTGCAGTCACAAATTCAAGGTGACCAAGTACGCGTAACAGGCAAAAAGCGCGACGACCTACAGCAGGTTATCGCCATGCTGCGAGGAGAAGAGCTAGATCTACCTTTGCAGTACCAGAACTTTCGTGATTGATTTTGCAGCGTCATTGCGAGAGTAACGAAGCAATCTATTGCAGACTTGCAGGGATTACTTCACTACACTCGCAAAGACGTGTTATGTGCTAGCCTGTTCTTCTTTCTTAGGCTGCACCAAAGCCAAGCCCATGAGCATTAATGCTAGGGCTAGCCAAACCAACATATGGTGGCTTTCATTGAGCCACCACATGCCAAAGAAAATTGCTGACAAGGTGACAATATAAGCCACTTGGCTAGCAAACACTGCCCCCGTGCGGCTTACCAGCCAAATATAAGCACCATACGTGAGGATGTGCAGGGCACTATTTAACAACCAGCCCCATTCTATACTCGTCCATTGCGTATTCAAATTTACACCTGTGTCGGTTGCTAGGACAACGGGTCCCAATACAAACACCCCCACAATTGATGACCCCCTTAGAGCATTGAAGGCACTCATATTCATGGGTGTGGCACGGGCTAAGTAATTGGCTTCGGCACCATAACAAAGGGGAGGTAATAGGGCTACCAGTAGCCAAAATGCCATGCTGGCTTCGGGCAATGCTGCGTCAGGCCCAAGTAACAGAGCTAAGGCAGTACCACCTAATAGGATGCCCATTAAGCGGCTAGCTTGTAACGATTCGCTACGTATTGCTAGGGCAATCAGCAAAGCAAACATGGGCACAGTAGCTATGCCGAAGGCGATTAAACCAGCGGGAAGGTGAGCCGCTACCGTGTAGGAAGCGGAATTAGGGATAGCTGTGCCGACTACGGCTACAATCAGATAAAACTGAAAATTCTTGGGCCCCATGGGTAAGGGTATTTTGTGCCACCAGCCGATAACGGAAAGCACCAGAGCCCCAAACACCATCTGCCAAAAGGTTAAGCCCAAGCCAGAATGCCCAGTAGAAACGACATGTTTGGACAACAATATAGTGGCTCCCCAAATAATACCTAGGCCAAGCAAGGCTGCAAAAGCTAGTAAGGGCGGCAGAGTCGGCTTCATAAATATGGCTTCAGAGGATGGGTGGGGGCAAGTAAAGCAGGCATGCTATAGCAGACTAGAGTGCCTTGTCTATATTTAACTAGGGCTGCCAGCGATAGGTAGTCATATTCACCTTGTGATTACGTAGGGTCACGCCTTCACTCTCTAGTAAATTACGCTGCCGCCAATAGCCTTCACTTTGTTCTGCAAAGGCTAGCTTGCCACTGGATGTGATAACCCGGTGCCAGGGCAAACTGGAGTCTTTAGGCAGGTGGCGTAGGCAATAACCCACCCAACGGGCAGCACCTGTTTGCCCAGCCAGATCAGCAAGCTGGCCATAGCTAGCTACGTTGCCCTCTGGAATAGCGGCAATAGTTTGATAAAGTTGCAACCTTGCTAGCTCTCTGGGGTCTATAGGTTCACTTGTGTTATGGTCAGTGGACATTGCCTTCTTTACCTATCTTTACCGATTTCGCTTGGGTGGGTAGTTTCAATGTTCTACATTGTCCCCATATATTAGGTCATGTAACAAGAGGATTGAAATAATCATGCGTTTCTTATTTTTACTTTTTATTGCAGTACCTATCATTGAGATTACTGTATTGATTCAAGTTGGTCAGTTAATTGGTGTTTGGTGGACCATTGGTTTGGTGATGCTGACGGCCTTTATCGGTATCAACATGTTACGTGCCCAAGGCATGGCGACTTTAAGTCGAGCTAACATGCGCATGCAGTCGGGCCAATTACCAGCCCAAGAAATGGTAGAAGGTATCTTCCTCGCCATCGGTGGTGCTTTGTTACTTACCCCAGGCTTTATCACTGATGCCTTCGGCTTTATGTGCCTGTTGCCCTTTACCCGTAGCTGGATGGCCAAAGCCCTTAAAGGCCGAGTAGCTGTAATGGGAGCTAGTAAGTTTAGCCAAGGTGCATTTGGTAGTGGTTCTTTTGGGCCTGGCCCTGGCCCATTTGGTGCAGGCTCCAAACAAGACTCCACCATCATCGAAGGTGAATACGAAAGCCGCGAAGATACCCCAGAGCGCGATAAGATCAATTAATCAAAAGTGATACTAGACTGTCCCCTTATGTAGCTAAATTGGAATATGCCCCGCGTATAGGCCAGAAGAGACGACCGCCTTTGCTAATATAGACTGGCACTTTGGGGTCAGACCCCAATAAACATAGTCCTATGTATAGGCTGCAAAGCCCGCTACATGGGACTATGTTTAGTCTTTCCATTTTGTATAGACTGGCACTTCGGGGTCAGACCCCAAAGTGCCAGTCTATCTTTACAAAACTCGCATACTGGGTGCCGAGTT
>CALKFY010000081.1 GCA_938084925.1 uncultured Pseudomonadales bacterium | reverse complement strand
GCCATGATCACTGGCGCTTCTTCCGGCATCGGTGCGCAGCAAGCTCGTGCCCTTGGTGCGGCAGGTGCCAAGTTGGTATTGGTGGCGCGATGCCAAGATCGTTTGCTAGATCTACAAGTAGAGTTGGCTGAAATAGCGATTGATGCCAAGATTATTTGTGCAGACCTGTTGCAAGAAGACCAGTGGGATGATTTGGTAGGGCAAGCTCAGGCTTGTTTCGGTCAGGTCGATATATTGTGTAATACGGCAGGTGTCAATCTACGTGAACCGGCTGAACAAATAACTAGTCAAAGCTGGGATGTCACCCAGACCTTGAATGTGAAAGTGCCCTTTATGCTTGCGCAAAAGTTGGTGCCAGCAATGCAAGCGCGTGGTTGGGGACGCATTATCAATGTGGCCTCATTACAATCCAGTCGTGCCTTCGCCAATGGCATGGCTTATGGCACCTCCAAAGGTGCTATAGCTCAGTTAACCCGTGCCATGGCCGAAGCCTGGTCTGGGCAGGGTGTGGCTTGCAATGCCATAGCGCCTGGTTTTTTTCCTACTTCCCTCACTAAGCCTGTCTTCGAGCAGCCTGACTTAGAGCAGAATTTAGCTCAACACACAGCTATCGGTCGCAATGGCCAGCTGCAGGACTTAGACGGTGTTATGGTGTTTTTAGCTAGTGCAGCTTCCGATTATATTACCGGCCAGGTGATACATATTGACGGTGGTTTTAGCGCTAAATAAAGCATTTGTGCCTTACCCAATTAATGCTGGAGATGGTAATCTGTGCGGCGCAATATCGGTTCAGATACAAGCAATTAAAACATAAGGAGAATTGGGTATGGCCAGCGTTGAGCAAGCACAATCTATTGCCGACCTTAAACAATTGGCGCAGAAGCGTATACCCAAATTTGCCTTTGATTACATTGAAGAAGGTTGCAATGCCAATATGGCCATTGCACGTAATCGTAAGATCTTAGATGAGGTTGCGCTTATGCCTCATTACATGCGTAGTTATGTTGAACCAGAACTTAAGGTGCACTTGTTCGGTAAGGACTATGCGATGCCCGTGGCGATTGCCCCGATCGGGTTGAGCGGTCTGATTTGGCCGCAAGCATCGGTTATGCATGCGAAAACGGCTAAGCAAGCCAATATTCCTTTTATTTTGAGCACCGTTGCCACCATTAGTATTGAGACCGCCGCCCAACATGCGCAAGATAATTTCTGGTTTCAGTTATACCCACCGTCAGATAGAGAAATTTGTTTAGATTTGTTAGCTCGGCTTCAGGCAGTGGGCTGCAATAATCTGGTGGTTACCGTGGATGTGCCAACTCCAAGTAGGCGCATTAAGGCACTGAAAAGTGGCCTGAGTGTACCTCCCAAGATTACGGCCTCTAATGTTTGGCAATCATGCCTAAGGCCACAATGGGGACTAGCCACCTTGCGCGCAGGTTTGCCCGAGTTTGCAAACTTAGTCCCCTATATGAATAGCCAGTCCATGGCGATGCAGGACGCGGCCGAATTCATTCGTACTAGCTTACGTGATGTAGTGGACTTGGCTTGGTTGCAATGGCTGCGTGAGCATTGGCAAGGTAATCTTATTGTTAAAGGCGTGCTAAGCATCGACGATGCTATGGCGATACGTGATGTTGGAGCAGATGGGATTGTGGTGTCTAATCACGGTGGCCGCCAACTAGATGCGGCACCGGCTCCAGCTGAGCTATTGGCAAAAATTGTGGATGCTGTGGGCAGTGATGTCACCGTGCTGGCCGATAGTGGTGTCGAATCCGGTGTAGATATCGCCCGTTATCTTGCCCAAGGTGCTCACGCTGTATTGGCGGGCCGCGCTTTTATGTATGGAGTAGCTGCCGGGCAGCAGGCCGGTAGCGACCGATGTGCCGAGTTGTTGCGCCTCGAGCTGCAGCAAGTCATGTCACAATTACATTGTCGGTGCCCTCAAAACTTACCACAACACCTAGTCTAACTAGTTCCCACAAAGTCTGCCAAGGGGAGCCTAGATTATTATTTCACTGGCCTAATAAATCTCAAAATGTGGCTCTATGGCGATATTCGACCTTTGTTTACACTAGCTCCACTATCAAAAGAAATCTGTATTAATTACTAATCAGATCCTGTTAACAATAAATTAGGTGTGCCAAACATGAAAATGACCACTGAAGAAGCTTTTGTAAAAACCTTGCAGATGCACGGTATCGAACACGCGTTCGGTATTATCGGTTCTGCTATGATGCCAATCTCCGATCTATTTGATCGTGCTGGTATCTCTTTCTGGGATTGCGCCCACGAAGGTTCCGGCGGCATGATGGCTGACGGTTATACCCGTGCTACCGGCAAGATGAGCATGATGATTGCGCAAAATGGCCCTGGTATCACCAACTTCGTCACCGCTGTAAAGACGGCTTACTGGAACCACACACCACTATTGTTGGTAACGCCTCAAGCGGCTAACAAGACTATCGGCCAGGGCGGCTTCCAAGAAGTTGAGCAAATGGCTTTGTTCCAAGACATGGTTTGCTACCAAGAAGAAGTGCGTGACCCTTCACGTATCGCTGAAGTGCTAGACCGTGTCATTGCGAACGCACACCGTCATTCTGGCCCAGCACAAATCAACGTGCCACGTGACATGTTTACTCAAATCGTTGACATTAACTTGCCTACGACTATCGATTTTGAATTGCCTTCCGGTGGCGAAGCTGCTGTTGCTGCTGCAGCGCAGTTGCTTTCTGAAGCCAAGTCTCCAGTTATCCTTAACGGTGCTGGTGTAGTATTGTCTGCTGGCGGTATCGCCGCTTCCATGGCTTTGGCTGAGCGTCTAGACGCACCAGTTTGCTGTGGTTACCAGCATAACGATGCCTTCCCAGGTTCTCACCCACTGTTTGCTGGTCCATTGGGCTACAACGGCTCTAAGGCCGGCATGCAGTTGATTGCCGAAGCCGACGTAGTATTGGCATTGGGTACACGTTTGAACCCATTTTCCACCTTGCCAGGTTACGGCATTGACTATTGGCCAAAGAACGCCAAGATCATTCAGGTTGACCTGAAGCCTGAGCGTATCGGCCTAACTAAGGCTGTATCGGTTGGTATCATCGGTGACGCAGCTAAGGTTGCCAACGGCATCATGGCTCAGTTGAGCGCTACTGCTGGCGACGAAGGTCGTGCAGCTCGTCAAGCACACATCGCTACTACTAAGGCAAACTGGGTAGAAGAATTGGCTGCTATGACCCACGAAGACGACGATCCAGGTACCACTTGGAACGAACGTGCCCGTGCTGACAAGCCAGAATGGTTGAGCCCACGTATGGCTTGGCGTGCAATCGAAGCCGTACTACCTAAAGAAGCGATCATCTCTTCTGACATCGGTAACAACTGCGCCATCGGTAACGCCTACCCAACTTTCGAGCAAGGTCGTAAGTACCTAGCTCCTGGTTTGTTCGGCCCTTGTGGTTACGGCCTGCCAGCGGTTGTTGGTGCTAAGATCGGTTGCCCAGACACCCCAGTAGTTGGTTTCTCTGGTGACGGTGCCTTCGGTATCGCCGTAACAGAATTGACGGCTATCGGTCGTGACGAGTGGCCTGCTGTGACGCAAATCGTATTGCGTAACTACCAGTGGGGCGCAGAGAAGCGTAACTCTACCTTGTGGTTTGAAGATAACTTCGTTGGTACTGAACTAGACGAAAACGTTTCTTACGCTGGCATCGCCCAAGCTTGTGGCCTAGAAGGTGTTCAAGCTCGCACTATGGACGAAGTAAGCGCTGCACTAAGCAAGGCGTTGGAAGATCAGGCTAACGGTAAGACGACTCTTATCGAAATCCTTATTAACCAAGAGCTAGGCGAGCCCTTCCGTCGTGATGCCATGAAGAACCCAGTAGCGGTTGCCGGTATCTCCATCGACGACATGCGCCCACAAAAAGGTGCGTAATAGGTAGGTCGGACTTCAGTCCGACATGTCGGCCTAAAGGCCGGTCTACAAAAAAGGGAGCTAACGTTAGCTCCCTTTTTTTGTTTTAGAATCCGTTGGCAATTAAGCCTCGGGCGAAATCTTATGTCGGACTGAAGTCCGACCTACATAGTGCGTTTCTTTTGGGTGCGTAGGTCGGGCTTTAGCCGACACATAGATCTACTTAGAAAACTCTGGGTAGGCTTCCATGCCACATTCGGCAATGTCCACACCCTCGTACTCTTCCTGTTCAGAAACTCGGATTCCCATCACGGCTTTGATGATGGCCCAGGTTACTAAGCTTGCGGCAAATACCCAAGCGAAGATGGTGGCAGCACCGATTAGCTGGCCGATCAAACTGGCGCTATCGTTGGTTACGGGCACTAACAACAGACCGAATAGACCAACTACACCGTGTACCGATATGGCACCAACAGGGTCGTCCAAACGTAGCTTGTCCAAGGTAAGAATAGAAAAGACGACCAAGGCACCGGCTAGGGCACCGAAGATGCTGGCTTCTAATGGTGTTGGGGTAGAAGGCTCAGCGGTAATGGCAACTAGGCCAGCCAGGGCGCCGTTCAATACCATGGTCAAGTCAGCCTTGCCAAACTTGATACGCGCCATCAACAGGGCGCCGATAGCGCCAGCAGCCGCGGCAGCGTTGGTGTTAACAAATACCACGGCTACTGAGTGAGCTGAAGCGGCATCGCCAAGCTTTAGTACAGAACCACCGTTAAAACCAAACCAACCCATCCATAGGATGAAGGTACCCAAGGTAGCTAGAGGCAAGTTGGCACCAGGAATAGCGCGAACTTCACCATTAGGACCGTATTTACCTTTACGTGCGCCCAGTAGCAATACACCAGCTAGAGCAGCCGCAGCGCCAGCCATATGTACAATGCCAGAACCGGCAAAGTCAGAGAAGCCTACATCACCTAGGTTGAATAGACCAAATACATCGGCACCACCCCAAGTCCAAGCACCTTCTAATGGGTAAATTAAACCAGTCATAACCACTGTAAAAGCTAAGAAAGCCCATAATTTCATGCGTTCTGCCACGGCACCCGATACGATGGACATGGCGGTGGCAACAAATACTACCTGGAAGAAGAAGTCAGAAGCGCCAGAGTAGACCGAGCCACCGTGGAAGCCAGCTGCGGCAGAGTCTGCCAATACGGCATCTGTATCTAGATCAACAAGGCCAGATAGGAACCAGCCACCGTCATACATGATGGCATAACCGCTAACCATGTACATGAAACAGGCAATGGCAAAAAGGGCTACGTTCTTGGTCAAAATTTCGGTGGTGTTTTTACTACGTACCAAGCCTGCTTCAAGCATGGCGAAGCCTGCGGCCATCCACATAACGAGCGCGCCGCAGATTAAAAAGTAAAAGGTATCCAGTGCAAACTGGAGTTCGTAAATGTGATTTTCCATGATGTTTGTCCTAATTTAATTACTAGCGGATTAAAGGGCGATGGTACCGGTTTCACCGGTACGAATACGTACCGCTTCAATAAGAGGTGTAACAAAAATTTTGCCGTCACCAACATTGCCTGTTAGGGCAGCTTTTTTAATAGTTTCTATAACTTGGTCTGTTTGATCTTCTTCAACAGCGATGTCTAAGCGGGTTTTTGGCACAAAGTCGATAGCGTATTCGGCGCCACGATATAGTTCCGTGTGACCCTTTTGGCGACCAAAGCCTTTTACTTCGCTGACGGTTAAACCTTGAATGCCAAGGTCGGCGAGTGCTTCGCGCACGCTGTCTAACTTGAATGGTTTTATAATTGCGGTGATTAAATGCATGTTGACTCCCGATAGCCGTGTCTTGCTTGCTCAAATTTGACGCAAGCTTTTCTAAAAATGAACACGTTAATTACTGCATTAACTATGCCAATATTATAAATTCATATAAATCAAAGGTTTAAAGTGGTTTTGTTGGGGTTGGTCGATACTTGCGCGGATAGATCTGGGATGCTTTTGGTG
The DNA here is from genome assembly GCA_938084925.1 of uncultured Pseudomonadales bacterium. Classification (GTDB taxonomy): domain Bacteria; phylum Pseudomonadota; class Gammaproteobacteria; order Pseudomonadales; family Balneatricaceae; genus Njordibacter. Next base: position 1,611 of record CALKFY010000081.1, on the reverse strand, counting down.
CGCTTTATAAGAGGAGAGGGAGGGGAGTGCACCATGTTGGCGCGGCAGAAATTGCTACTCTAAAGAAAAATTTTGGCAATGCTGGCGATCATGGTGGTCAAGATAATTGCTAAACCATTAGGTAGTTTATGGCGGGTATTGAGGATGCGCAAGCGGCGCCAAAATGGATGATAACCCTGTTGTACTTGTGTGCTCATGCCTAAGTAAAGGTTGAGCAAGATGATAGTAAAGGGTAGGTTTATCAAGGCAACCAGGCCCGCTTGCCAGCTTAAAATAAGTCCCGTGACGAGTAGCAGCTTGCTCTCGCTGGCACTGATTCTATTTAATCGCCATAACAATACGCCAGTAGCAAAGGCGCAGGCTCCTGTGGCTATATCCAAATACCAGTCACTTGGCTGATACCAATACAGTTGTCCAGACCAAACTAATAATAAGGCGGACAGGCCCCTGTTGGGCACCCGGTTGTACCAAAACAAAAAGTGCGCCAAAAAGGCGAGTATAAGTATGTATAAGCCAGCAAAAGCAACGCTCATAGGTGAGGGCTCATTTGATTAACTGGGGTAAGCATACGTGACAATGGGGTTTTTGTTCAAGTACCTGTATAACGTTTTAGATATGCAGTCTCGCGCCTTAAACCTTCATATACTTCTTCGCTAAAACTCGCTGGTTGGCCTGTCTCCCAATCAAATAGGGAGCGGCTGATTTTGGTAAGCGCAGCCATGTAGATGTGAATGCCTTGTACTGGCTCTTGCGTTGCAGTGCCTGCGGCATGAATGGTCTCAGGGCTTAGGAATAATGTATCTCCGGGAGACATGTCTTGTATGGTCTCCAGTGTTAGGGATTCCTCAGTGCGCTGAAATATAAAATTACGCTCAGTACCTTGGTAGATACCAATAGCTACATCGGTTTGGTGATCATGGGGTGGCACCACATTGGTCGGGTCAAAGTAGACGTGCCAAATGGATATCTTCTCATCCTCGTAGAGAATGACGTCCTTGCCGTACTTGTCGCCAATGGCGGCTGCTACTTTATCGGCTTGTGTGAAAGTCGCTAGCATTAGTTGTTTTATTTTCGTGTAGGCATCGTCTTGCTTGGAAATGGCAATGGCTTCGGCAACAAAATCATCTAGGTCAAACTGACTCATATTAGTGTCCTTATTAGCAGTGGTTAACTACGCAAGCGTAGACCTTGCGGGTCAAAGGCTGGCTCTTGTAGCAGTTTAGCACGGTGCGGCATGCCCAGTATGGCAATATCAAATTCGTCCTGTTGCAGATACTCGGTCTTAATAAAGGCCAATGCTAAAGACCTGCCCAAGCTATAGCCATAAGCGCCAGAGCTCACTTTACCCACTGGAGTACCGTCAAGGGCAAAGATAGGCTCACCACCAGAGGCATCGGCATTATGAGGTGTTTCTACCTCTAGCATGACTAACTTTTCTCGAGGTGGATTGTCCTTGATGGCTAGGTAGGCTTGTTTGCCGATAAAGTTCTCGGCCTTGTCTAGCTTGATTAAGCGCTCTAAGCCCACTTCTTGTGGCCAGTATTCCGTAGAGTACTCGCGACCCCAAGAGCCATAGCCTTTTTCTACGCGCAGAGAAAGCAAGGCGCGGCC
>CALKFY010000080.1 GCA_938084925.1 uncultured Pseudomonadales bacterium | reverse complement strand
TCACAATTTAGCCGTGAATTTAAACGTGTGTATGGGCTATCCCCCAAGCAATGGAATCAATATAATCACGCTTCTCAAGCAGTGATCTAAACAAATACAGTATTTTATAAGAACAAACTGTGAGTTTAGTATAGCCTGGGGTTGAACAGCCTAATAGTGGCTGGTCAGGCTATCTCAACTTATCTTATTCAGGAGCGCTTTAATTAGTGCCAATTACTTCAACTATGACGTCTTTGCTCAATCTAAAACTGGCCTTTCGGCTGTCTGCTATCTATCTTGCTGTTTGGGTGGCGTTGTTTGTTATTTTTCCTGATCTAGTAGCCAAAGAAAGTTATTCATCTGTAATTACCCCCATCACGCAAAAACTGATGAGCCATATTGTGTTTTTATGGGCAGCGATGATTGCCATCATGTGGTCTTTGCCAGTTATTGCCGATATTAAAACGCAGCAAACATTTGCTTATTACGCTGGCGCTTTTTGGTTGATAGGTACCGTGGCTAATGCCGTGAATATGAATTTAATGATAGCCGATACGGGTTACTTGGCAGTAACCCGATTACTAGCAGAACCGGCTTTGGGTTTGCTGTTTGTCGCCACGGTTGTACACGACAAAAAACGCACTAACGTTGCTAGCTAATATGTTTGCGTAATGTAATTCAAAGCGTATTTTCCGGAAAACAAACTAGTTAAAGTGATACTCACGTCATAACCCATTTTTTCACCTTGTTCTGTTTCTAATTCAAAGCGCCAGCGTTTGTTTTTAAAGCCATTTTTGTATATTTCATAGCTAACTATACGAATCTCGTTAGCTTGATATTCCGGTTGTACTTTAGTCAATACGTGACCAAAGGCCTCGGCAAGACCATTGCGTTTGTTGCCCTGATCCCACTTGACCAAATTAGTGGCGTTCACTAACGGGAATTCAAAGCGTGGGTCGATTTCTACTTCCACCCACTCCATGCTGGTAACACGGCTATTTTTGTAGCGAATGTTTGGTTTGTTACCGATGGTTTCAATATTGTGGGTATTAATAGTAAATTTCTTTAGTTGTCTTTCTTCATTGATGGCATGAATGACTATAGTGCCTTGTAAGGTGGCTTCGACGGCAATTTGGTCCCAACCAGACCGTTTGCCATGTAGTTTGTGTAGCCAGTAGTAGTCTGCAATGGCATACTTGATTTCAACGTAAGAACGCTCCACAGGGACGTTACGTGTGACTGGTTGTTGCACAATTTTAGTCTTCGCAAAGCTAACTTGTGGCACCATAAGTACTAGGCTAAGCAAGGCTGTCCATAGTAAAAATAGCCTGTGATCTCCTAGTAACATAGTAAAATCTCTGAGTGATTTGTGAGCAACAAGTTTATTGGCTTTCGGCAAATAGTTTAAAGCGCAACATGTCTTTTGTGGTTTGCTTTTTAAACATACCGGGCATAAAAAATGCCATCACACGTAAGAAACCGGTACACTTAAATACCGTATTCATAGTCCATATGGTCTTGCCGTCGTGTTCGGCAAAGTGGTTGGCCACTTGATTCCACACCCCTTTGGTCTGGTAAGTACCCGAAAAGGTTTGCGGAAGGTTGCGTTCGGTAATGGTTTCTATCATGACAATGTCACGTTTGCCCATTTTATAGACTAGTTCGGAGGTGGCGCCAACTTGACCTGCTTCGCCATCTAAGTGCTTAAAACTTAGTAAAGAAGGTTGCCATTTAGGCATGTTGTCTGGGTTGTCAAAAAGCGCGATTACTCGTTCTCTGGGTAGCTCTATTTCCACAGTAACGCTGTAGTGCATGGCTTACTCTCTTTTATTAATAACTTATTCACATGAATAGTTTTTTGTTATGATGAAGAACTTCACATATTGCTGATAAAGCACTTCTAAAAGTTGATTTTGCCTCATGCCTGAACAAACATCTAGTCCTACATCATCGGCCGCAAAGCCAATTCTTATGTTGGTTGCCTTATGGTTGGTCGGTTGGACCTTGCGTGTGCCGATATTGGCAGCACCACCATTAGCCGTTGAAATTGGCAGCAGCTATGGTTTGGGTGAAGCTGGTATTGGTGCTTTGACCATGCTACCTGTTATGGCTGTGGCACTGGGTGCTATCCCTGCCGCTTGGATCATTTCTCGTTACAGTTTGCGTAGGGTGATTGCTGGTGGTGTTTTGGTTATGGCTCTGGCTTCGGTTGCCCGTGGTTATGTTCCGACAGCTAGTTTGTTGTTCGCTTGTTCTTTGATTATGGGACTTGCTGTTTCTCTATTTCAAACTGCTTTGCCTAGCGCTACCCGAGTATGGACGCCCAAACATATTGCCTTAGGCAGTGCTGTTTATTTGAATGGTATGATGCTGGGCGAGATGTCTGGGGCTGGTTTAACCTTGCCTGTGATGATGCCGCTGGCCGGTGGTGACTGGTCTTTGGCTTTGTTGTTATGGTCTATCCCCGTGATGTTGATTGCTGCCCTAGTGGCCTTCATGCCCATAGCTAATGAGGTGGAGGAAACTACCCAAGCAACTTCTAAGCCCTCTCAATCGGCCCCTCCGTCAACATTACCCAGATGGAATGATATGCATGTTTGGCAATACGGTTTGTTGTTGGCTAGCTCGGTGGTGGCCTTTTATGTCATCAATGCCTATTGTGCTAGCGTGCTAACTAGCCGAGGCGAAGAATATGCTCTAGAAGAACTGATATTTGCCTTTAATGCCATGCCTTTGTTAGCGTCTTTTGTGCTCTTGGCTGCGCCTAATTGGGTAGGTTTACGGACCCCGCTAGCGATAGCTGCTGTATTTGCTGTCTTGGGTTTGGTGGGCTTTATTTTTGCCGCGGGTTGGCTATCTTGGGCTAGTGCTTTGGTGTGTGGTTTTGCCGCCACCATCGAACTGATTTTGTTGTTGAGTTTGCCACCGGCTATTGCTAAGGGCATTGCTGTAACACGCTTAAGTGCCGGTATGTCTTTGCTAGGTTTTTCTTTGGCCTTTGCGTGTACCTTGATAGGTGGCTATTTGGCCGATTGGTTTGTTTGGACAGAATTAGCGTTAATGCCCGCTCTAGTGTTTATGCTTGCGGCTTTGTTTATGTTAGGTAGTAAGACCCGCTACCCTGAATACCAGTAGCTTCTTGTTAGTGTCACGTCATGACGTAAGCATGAACTTGTTATTTTTAGATTAGTGCTTAACCTAAGTAGACACTTTGATTACGGGGACAAACCATGCAATACGAACAACTTGCCTTGCTACATCTTGCTTTAATAGCGCCAGCTCCTATTTTGGGTGCTTACCTGCTGCTACGTAAAAAGGGCACACCTAGGCATAGACAGCTAGGCAAGATATATATGCTTTTGATGCTCTTGTCGGCGGTTATTTCTTTGTTTATGCCAGCTCATGTTGGGCCGCAAATAGTGTGGCATTGGGGCTGGATTCATCTATTGAGTTTTTGGACCTTGATTAGCATCTATTTGGCGCTTAAATACGTGCGCGCTGGTGATATACGTCGTCACAAGCTGTTTATGCTGGGTTTGTATATCGGTATGATGGTGGCATTCGCATTTACCTTCTCACAGGGACGCTTGCTCGGCGAGCTTATCAATTAGACCTGTAGGTGGCGATTTAATAAAGGATATGTATGACAAAAGTTGCCGTGTTGTGTAGTGGTGGTGATGCCCCAGGCATGAATGCTGCCGTACGAGCGGTAGTGCGTACTGGTTTATCCCATGGTTACCATATGCTGGGTGTAGAAAATGGTTATGCAGGTTTAATAGATGGCTCCTTTGTTGCATTAAATAGTTTAAGTGTTGCTGATATCTTAAATCGCGGCGGGGCTTTTTTGGGCTCCGCTAGGTCCCCTGAATTTAGAACTCCAGATGGTTTAGCTACCGCTGTTGCCAACTGTCACCAACATCAGATAGATGTGCTAGTTGTGATTGGTGGTGATGGCTCCTATGCTGGAGCAGCCACTTTGGTTGCCGAAGGGGTTAATGTCATCGGCTTGCCTGGTACCATCGATAACGACATTGCTTGTACTGACTACACTATTGGTTTTGATACTGCTGTGAATACGGCGGTAGAATCGATGTACCGTTTACGTGATACCTCATCCGCTCATCATAGAGCCAGCTTGGTTGAGGTAATGGGCCGTCATGCTGGTTATATTGCCTTGTACAGTGCCATAGCTGCCGGGGCTGATATGGTATTGCTGCCAGAACAAATCAAGAGTCAGGAACAGATAGCCGAAGAACTGATAGGCCACCAAAAAATGGGTAAAAATCATCAACTTATTGTGGTGGCAGAAGGTTGGGGGGATTCTGCTCAGCTTGCCGATTATCTGGCTTCGAGTACCGGTATAAAGATAAATCATGACGTTTTAGGGCATATTCAACGTGGTGGTGAGCCCTCATCAATGGATCGAATACATGCCTCCATGATGGGGCAGTTTGCTATTGATTTGATTGCTCAAGGGCTGGTCAATCAGTTGGTAGGGTGGCGTCATGGAGAGTATATGTGCATGTCAATTGAAGCAGGTCTAGCAGCTAAAAAAACTTTATCAGCCGATATGCTAAAACTAGCTAACGTTCTTTCGCATTGATTCATTGAATCCCGTCAGTGGGCCACCTATAATGGCAGCTGACTAATCGCATATTTGGATACTGGCTGCATGGCATATCAGGTACTAGCGCGTAAACTGCGTCCCCAAGACTTTCATTCCCTGGTGGGGCAGGAGCACGTATTGCGTGCTTTGGTTCATGCCTTGGACGAGCAGCGTTTACACCATGCGTATTTATTTTCGGGTACTCGAGGTGTGGGTAAAACCACTATTGCACGTATCCTCGCACGATGCTTAAACTGCGAGCAAGGGATTAGTTCCAAGCCTTGTGGTACCTGTTCGAGTTGTGTAGAAATCAGTGAAGGCCGGTTTGTTGACCTTATTGAAGTGGATGCAGCGTCTCGCACTAAGGTAGAAGACACCCGTGAACTACTTGAAAACGTGCAATATGCGCCAACACGTGGACGCTTTAAGGTTTACTTGATAGACGAAGTACACATGCTGTCCACCAGCAGTTTTAACGCCTTACTAAAAACATTGGAAGAACCACCTCCACATGTAAAGTTTTTACTTGCCACCACAGATCCACATAAGCTGCCAGTAACGGTATTGTCCCGTTGCCTGCAATTTAATCTTAAGAATATGCCTGCTGAGCAGATAGCTACTTATCTGCAGAAAGTATTAGGTGAAGAGCAGATTACCTTTGACGAACCCTCGGTTTGGCAAATTGGTCGTGCTGCCAAAGGCAGTATGCGTGATGCTTTGAGTCTTACAGACCAAGCCATTGCTTTTTGTGGTGGTGAACTTAGCGAAACTGCCGTTAACCAGATGTTGGGCAGCATTGACCAGAGCCGCGTGGTTGCCCTAGTGCAAGCCTTGCAACAGGGTGATGGCAGTGCCATTTTACAACAGGTAGCAGAACTCGCTGAACAAGGTCAAAATTTTGTTGTAGCTTTAGAAGACCTGTTGTCTATGCTGCATCAAATCGCTGTGTGTCAGGTAGTGCCTAATGCACCTGTAGCAGTACAGTTTGATAGCCAGATGATGCAAAGCTTAGCGCAATCCATGCCTGCTGCAGACATTCAACTGTTTTATCAAATGGGTAGCGTGGCCCATAAAGATTTGGCTTTGGCCCCTGATATCCGCAATGGTTTTGAAATGGCCTTGTTGCGGATGTTGGCATTTCGTCCACAAATAGACCCAAAGCAATTGCGTCAAGTTGCCATACCTCAAGGGGGGGCAGCTCAAGTTGCTGCGCCTCAGCCTGCTACACAAGCAACGCCGGCAGAGGTAGTTGAAGAAGCAGAGCCCGAGTCCGCCGCAGAGCAGGTTCCTGCTGCACAGCCAGAACCAGTATTAGAGCAACCGCAGGTGGAAGTGCAATCTGCGCCAGCGGTTGAGACTGAAGCTGAATCTACACCCGTTCAAGTTGAACCTGAACCTCATGTGGAACCTCAGTCAGAGCCAGAACGTGAAGCTGCACCGCAACAAGAGCCTGTTGTGGAATCTCAGCCTGAACCTGAAGCACCTAGTGCTGGCAATGAGCAGGTTGTTGGTCATGTGAATGTTGGTGAACAAAGCTTACCGTTAATGGCTGACGTACCGCCATGGGAAGATGCGCCTGCCGGTTGGCAAGGTCAAGCTGATTCTCCCGTTGTGGAAGCAAGAGCTGAACCACAGCCAGAGCAACAACCAGAGCCAATGGTTGAGCCGCAGCTAGAGCCGGTCCTTGTACTTGCTAGCACAGAAGAGCCAAGCCAGCCTAAACAGCAATGGACTTTGGCGGACCTGGATCAAAGCAACTGGGCTAATATTTTCCGCGATCTAGACATTGACGGCTTAACTCGGTCAATCGCCGCCAATATGGTGTTTGCCAAACGTGTTGGCACGCAACTGACGTTTACCTTGGAGCAGGGGCAAACCAGCATGCTTAATGCCGCTCATCAGGGACGTATTCGCCAAAGTTTGGAAGCCATGTTTGCCTGTGATCTACAGTTGGCCATTGACATTGGTAACACCGAAACAGAAACGCCTTTTGCACGTCGTGAGCGCCGTTTGGCACAACATCAACAAGAGGCCGTTGAATCATTGCAGGCGGACCCATATGTAGATAAGTTGCAGCAGGTGTTTAATGGTCAATTGGATCTAGGTACCGTAGAGCCTGTACAAAACTTTGAAGAATAAGCTGTTACCTTTCACTCTTGTCTAAGGTGACATGAAGCAAACAAATTGAGAAGTAGAGAAACACTATGTTAAAAGGCGGAATGGGCAACTTGATGAAGCAAGCCCAACAGATGCAAGAACAAATGCAGCAAGCGCAAGAGAAACTAGCTGAAACCGAAACCACCGGTAGTGCTGGTGCAGGCTTAGTAGAAATTGTCATGAACGGTCGTCACGATGTGAAACGCGTCAACATTGACGATAGCTTAATGAGCGAAGACAAAGAGATGTTGGAAGACTTGCTAGCGGCAGCTGTAAACGACGCCGTTCGCAAAATTGAATCCGCTCAGCAAGAAAGCATGTCTGATATGACCGCCGGTATGGGTATCCCGCCTGGCTTTAAGATGCCATTTTAAGGGTTATCTCTCACAACTATGACCTTTAGTCCTTTAATAGAAGAATTGATCGAAGCCTTACGCTGTTTACCTGGCGTAGGGCGTAAGTCTGCCCAGCGTATGGCATTGCATTTGCTTGAACGCGATCGCCAAGGTGGTAGCACCTTGTCTGTAGCTTTGCAGGCAGCTCTGGATAAGGTAGGACGCTGCCAATCCTGTCGTAACCACAGCGAAACAGATGTTTGCACTACCTGTGCTAGCCCGCGTCGTGACAAGCATAAGCTATGCATTGTAGAAACACCTGCTGATGTCTTAGCCATTGATTCGTCTACGGGCTATGACGGCCTTTACTATGTGTTGATGGGGCATTTGTCACCCTTGGATGGCATTGGTCCAGACGCCTTGGGTTTGCCGGCTTTGTTTAGCCGCTTACAAGATGAATCTTTAGCTTACCCCGTGCAAGAAATTATTATTGCTACCAACCCTACGGTAGAAGGCGAAGCCACGGCTCATTTTATCAATGAGCATATTCAAGCCCTATCGATTGACGAGCAAATTAACGTTTCGCGTATTGCTCACGGTGTACCTATTGGTGGTGAACTGGAATATGTCGACGGCGGCACCTTAGCTCACGCCTTTGCAGGACGTAAAGCATGGTAACGGAAAACCAATATATCTATGTAGATACGGCAGCTGAATTACTTAAAGCCTGTGAGTATCTAAATACCAGCTCGCAAGTTGCTCTTGATACCGAGTTTATGCGGGTCGATACCTTTTATCCGCAAGTGGGGCTAGTACAGCTTTCTGATGGTCAGCGTACTTATCTCATTGATCCTCTGACTATTGATGACTGGCAACCGTTACAAAGTTTGTTGCTAAGTCCTCAGGTTGACAAGGTGCTACATGCTTGTAGCGAAGATCTAGAATTGATTCGTCATTGGCTGGGCCTCACCCCTAGCCCTATTGTTGATACCCAGATTGCGGCAGCTTATGCAGGTCACGGTTTATCAATGGGTTTACAGAACATGGTGAAAACCCTGTTAGATGTAGAGCTAGAGAAGGGTGAGACTCGTTCTAACTGGTTACAACGTCCGTTAACGGACTCCCAGTGCCACTATGCAGCGTTGGATGTGTCCTTGTTGTTACAGTGCTATGACAAGTTAAAAGCTGCCCTAGAAGAGCAAGATAAGTGGCAATGGTTTGCGGCAGATATGTTGGCATTGGCGACACCCAAACAAGAAATTGAACCTCAAGTAAGCTATCAGAATGTGAAGAATGCTTGGCGCTTGCAAGGTGTTGAACTGGTGCGTTTACAAGCCTTGGCTGCCTGGCG
>CALKFY010000079.1 GCA_938084925.1 uncultured Pseudomonadales bacterium | reverse complement strand
GTTGCTACCTTGTTAACCAAAGCTTGGTTGGCTTCGGCATCGACTAGAATACAAGCCACCTTGTCGGCTTCAATAAGATCAAAAATCTGCTTTAAATTCTTCACCCCAGACTGACTACCCGACTCATCGGCAATGCTACCTAAACCAGTAATGGACATACTGGTTTCATAGGGGCCAAGAGCATCATGGTAAGTGATATAAGCAACTTCATGTTGTTTAAAATATTGCTGCCATTGCGCCTCTTGTTGTAGCAATTTTGTTTCTAATTGCTGCCAACGTGCCGCCAAGTCGTTTTCTAAAGTAGGTTCCAAAGCAATCGCTTTTTCTACCATCGCAGCCATGGCATCGCGAGCAAAATCAGGGCTAGCCCAAGGGTGTAGATTGCCATGATCATGCTCTGCGTGATCGTCATGACCCGCATGCTCTTCGTGCTCTTCGTGCTCTTCGTGCTCTTCGTGCTCTTCGTGCTCTTCGTGCTCTTCGTGCTCTTCGTGCTCTTCGTGCTCTTCGTGCTCTTCGTGCTCTTCGTGCTCTTCGTGCTCTTCGTGCTCTTCAGCGAGCCTATCCGCAGTCAAAATAAGTTGCTGATGATCTGCTTTACGGGCCATTATTTTTGTCAGATAGGGTTCAATTTCTGGCCCCAACCAGATGACCAAATCGGCTTCTTGCAAACGCTTCATGTGGCTCGCACGTAGGCTAAAGTCATGAGGCGTCACCCCTACCGGCACAAGCGGTTCTTGCCAACCCAAACCTAAGTCAGCCTGCATCAAAGCTAAAGGCCGGATGCTGGTTACCAGCTTTAAATCATTAACACTTTGCGCGTAGCTGCAAGCAGCACTTGCGAAACCAAATAGCAAACCAGCAATCGCGGCTAACTTGCGTACAGATGGAACAACAGAAACAGACATATCAACCCTACTAGATGGCAATTTAGATAAACAAACATAGCGAAGGGCGCGCATGTTATGTTATATTATAACACTTGTCAATTTGAATAACGGCTTGTAAAAATTTCATGCTCAGCACCCCTTTCCAGCAACATGACCATAGCCACTGCATCAGCAGTGCCATGCATCAAGCTCAAGATCTATGCCAAGCACGCGGTGTACGCCTAACACCCGTACGCCAGAGAGTACTGGAGCTAGTATGGCAGAGCCACCAGCCCTTGGGAGCTTATGATTTATTGGCAAGATTAGGTGAAGACGGCTTCAACTCTGCCCCACCTACCGTATACCGGGCCTTGGACTTCTTGCAAGAACAAGGATTAATCCACAAGCTATCTAGCGTCAATGCTTACACAGGTTGCTGCAATCCAGGCCAACCCCACGAGGGCCATTTCTTTTTGTGCTTAAGCTGTAACCAGGCTTTGGAATTGGATACCAGCACCTTACAGTCCTCATTACAATCCAGTGCTGATGCCCACGGCTTTACCATTGCCCAACAAACTATTGAAGTGACTGGCTACTGCGCTCGCTGCCAACAACACAACTCACTAAATGGAACCAAGCAAGATGCCTGAGTCTTTACTTAGCGCCCAAGGTCTACTAGTTAAACAAGGTAGTCGCAGCTTAATCCACGATGTCAGCTTAGATCTCCAAGCTGGCCAGATCACCACCTTGATCGGCCCCAATGGCGCTGGCAAATCAACACTAGTACGCACTTTACTGGGTTTGCAAAAAGCCAATGCTGGCACCGTAACCAAAGCTAAAGACTTGCGCATTGGCTACATGCCACAGAAGCTAAACCTAGAGTCCACCTTACCGTTAACGGTGCAGCGCTTTCTAGATTTAGGCCTGGGCAAACATCGCCTAACAGATGCGACTTATGCCAAGATGGCGTCAGCCTGCCGCGTGGCCAACTTGTTGGATCAGCCAATGCAGTATCTGTCTGGTGGTGAGACGCAACGCGTGTTGCTACTACGCGCCCTGCTCAACAGTCCGCAGTTATTGATCTTGGATGAACCGGTACAGGGTGTAGACATTGGCGGCCAAGTTGCCATGTATGAGCTCATTGTAGATATTCGTGATCAACTAGGCTGCGGCATTTTGATGATTTCCCATGATCTACATATGGTTGCTGCTGCAACGGACCAAGTTATCTGCCTTAACCAGCACGTATGTTGTTCTGGCCATCCTGAGCAAGTAAGCCAAGATCCTGCGGTTATTGAGCTATTTGGGCTACAGGGTGCCAGCGCCCTAGCCGTATATAACCACCAGCACAATCACCACCACGATAGCCATGGCACCATCATTCCGGGCCAACACCACGAGGCCTGCAACCATGATTGAGCTATTACTTTGGCCTTGGCTGGGCGGCATGCTAATTGCCCTAACCACCGGCCCCTTGGGCTCATTTATGGTGTGGCGTCGTATGGCCTATTTTGGTGACACGCTAGCCCATGCCGCCCTACTGGGGGTAGCTTTGGGCTGGATACTGCAAATTAACCTCACCCTAGCGGTGGTGATATTTTGTTTACTGTTAGCCATCTTACTCAGCACCTTGATGTACCAGCGTATTATCGCTGCCGACACCCTACTCGGTATCTTGTCCCACAGTAGCCTAGCCATTGGTTTGGTTATCATCAGCCTCTTTAACGATCAACCCGTTGATCTTATGGCTATGTTATTTGGTGATCTCTTGGCCTTAGGCCAAGCGGACATGCTATGGATTAGTATTAGCGCCATAGGGGTATTAGGCATACTGGCTTACTTTTGGCAGCCTTTGCTCAACCACACCATTAGCCCAGAGCTGGCCCATGTGGAAGGTGTAAATACTAACTTAATGCGCACCCTACTGTTTGTGTTAATTGCTCTGGTGATCGCCATAGCCATGAAGGTAGTTGGCGTCTTGTTGATCACTTCACTACTGATCATTCCGGCAGCCAGTGCCAGACGCCTATCGCGCACCCCAGAGCAAATGGCTATTTGGGCTGCTGTCATTGGCAGCCTGGCTGTAACAGGCGGCATGGCTTTGTCTTGGTTTTATGACACGCCAGCAGGCCCATCCATTGTGATGGTGGCCAGTGGTGTGTTCTTTGCCATGTACCTAATGCCTAAATGGCAACGAACATAATGGCTCACGCCCTGCTGAGCTCACCGACCAAAAAAGACTATGGGCACATCTGGCACCTAGCTTGGCCGCTAATCATTTCCAATTTAAGCGTGCCTTTGTTGGGACTTGTGGATACCGCCATCATGGGCCACTTAGATCACGCCCGCTACTTAGGTGCCGTGGCCATTGGTGCCGCCATACTGTCCTTTGTATATTGGGCCTTTGGCTTTTTGCGCATGGGTACCGTGGGCTTAACGGCTCAGGCACACGGCGCTAACAACACCCAACAGCAATGGCAAATGCTCTACCTGCCTGGCCTACTGGCTGCCAGCATTGGCTTGCTAATTACTGCCCTTTCTCCCTTGTATATACAAGTCGCTATCGACTTTATGCAAGCCCCAGCAGAAGTACAAGAGCTAGCTCTTAGCTACCTACAAATCCGCATCTTCAGCGCACCAGGCGTGCTCATGACCTACGTGGCTATGGGCTGGCTGCTGGGCCGCCAAGACAGCAAAGGCCCCTTGGTCATTCTATTGGTCACCAACCTCAGCAATATCTTTTTCAACCTAGTATTCGTACTAGGCTATGACATGGCCAGTGATGGTGTAGCTTGGGGCAGTTTAATCGCCGATTACCTTGGTTTTGCTAGCGCCCTATGGCTAATAGCCCGCCACCTAAAGGGCTTCCCAGAGTTACATTTTTCTTGGAGCCAAAGCCAAGACATCCTCAATAAGCTGGTTGGGGTGAATGGTTTCTTATTTATCCGCACCCTAATGCTGTTATTTGCTCACGCTTTTGTTACTGCACAAAGTGGTCATATCAGCACAGAAGTACTGGCAGCCAATACCCTATTATTACAGTACATTGCTTTGTTGGCTTATTTTCTAGACGGCTTTGCCTTTGCAGCGGAGGCCAGTAGTGGCCGCGTTATTGGTCAAAAAGATACGCTAGGATTCTATCGCACCGTGAATGCCGCAGGCGTGGTTTCCATAATCCTAGC
>CALKFY010000078.1 GCA_938084925.1 uncultured Pseudomonadales bacterium | reverse complement strand
ATGGAAATGTTGTTCTTGGGCCTGTTGGTCTTATTAATGATTATCGCCTTAACGTCGGGCTTCCCTGTGGCGTTTTCTTTACCTGGTTCTTCCATTATTACCATTGGTATCGCGGCCCTGTGTGGTTGGTTGTTTGCCGATAATCCGGATGCTTATTTTCATGATGGTGGGCCCGTGCAATGGCTTAGTGCGGGGGTTACCAACTTTCGCAGCCTCTATTGGGATGTAGAAAGGGATACCTTGATAGCTATCCCCTTGTTTATCTTTATGGGCATTATGCTGCAGCGCTCTAAGGTGGCCGAAGACTTATTGGTAACCATGGCGCAGTTGTTTGGCCCTGTGCCGGGCGGCTTAGGTATTTCCGTGGTGTTGGTGGGCGCCTTGTTGGCCGCGACTACGGGCATCGTTGGTGCTACGGTAATTGCCATGGGCATGATTTCCTTGCCAGCCATGTTGCGAAACAACTACTCACATTCTTTATCCACGGGCACCATATGTGCTTCGGGTACCTTGGGTCAGATTATACCGCCGTCCATTGTATTGATTATTCTTGCTGACCAGCTGAGCAATGCTGCGGATCAGGCGAGTGCCTTGCGTAAGGCTAATTACCGGGAAATCACCGGTGAATTTTCCATGCCTTCTACCTTAGATATTACCTCTGCCAGTGCTGGTGATATGTTTATGGGGGCCTTTATCCCGGGCTTGTTGTTGGTGGGTTTGTATATCCTCTACATTCTTATTACCGCTTTGATCAAGCCCGAAAAAGCACCACCAGTACATTATGAAGGCAAGTACGATAGTCAGTTTGCTCTCAAGGTGGCTTGGTCATTGTTGCCACCACTGGCGTTAATTTTTGTGGTTTTGGGTTCTATTATTCTTGGTATTGCCACGGTTAACCAGGCTGGTGCTGTGGGTGCTGTGGGGGCCATGATTATGGCCGGTTACCGCTTGCATGAGAATGAAAATAGGCGTTATACGCCCGCTTTGATTGCGATACTCGCGGTATTGGCTATCGCGGTTATTTTGTCTTTCTATGATATTAACGTAAAAAATATTCACACTAATGATGATGTCATTGGGGTAGCGTTAGCTACCATCGCTGTTGCGGCTCTACTTGTTGGCGTGGCTTGGAGTGGTTGGCGCGTATTTAAGACCGAAAGCACATTACATGAAGTGATGTTGGAGACATCCAAGACCACTTCCATGGTATTTATTATCCTTATCGGTGCGGCCATGCTGACTTCGGCCTTCCGTGCTTTTGGTGGTGAAGAGCTAGTGAAAGATATGCTTACCAGTTTGCCTGGAGGCTTCTGGATGCAGTTCTTTGTGGTTATGCTGGTGATTTTCTTATTGGGCTTCTTCTTAGACTTCATCGAAATCGCCGTGGTGGTGGTGCCGATTGTCGCACCTATTTTGTTGGCGGACCCTTCTGCTAACGTTACTGCTGTTTGGTTGGGTGTGATGATTGGTTTGAATATTCAAACCTCCTTCTTAACCCCGCCCTTTGGTTTTGCTCTTTTCTATTTGCGGGGCGTAGCCGACAAAGTGGTGAAGACGCTATCAATCTACAAAGGTGTGGTGCCTTTTATTGGTTTGCAGATCCTTGCTTTGTTGATCACGGGTATGATCCCTTCTCTAGTGAACTACCTACCGAATCGTACCTATTTAACCTCTGATTCGGCGCCACCACCGATGAATCCACGTATCCAGCCATGTTTGGAAGCAGAAGTTCTGCAGTATTACACGGCTAATCAACAGGTATTGCAGGCTGCTATTGATGCCATGGCAAACAATGATGTGAGCTACCTGCCTAAAGACGTACAAAAGCTCTTGGATACTAGCTTGCAGCAAGCCGGCTCCGTATTTGGCAAGGTGGAAGCTATTCATGTAGCAGCGGCAGGTATGGCGGCCTATGCACCGGATTATGCACCTTTACATGGAGAATCTCGGACTATTGAAGCGCGTATCCGCCGTGCAGAAAATGAGCTGAAAGAGCTTGCCGTACAGATCCGTCGTTTAGATGACACCCCGCAAGAGCTTAAACAGAAGCAAACTATGCAAGATCGCGTCATTGAGCTAGAAGTATTGGTGTCTGAGCTACAGCTTACCATACCGGAACAATGGCAACAGGCGCGAGCTGAATACGTTAGTTTAAACAAAGCCGAAACCAAAGCGCGCCGTGATTACCGACGTACCGTGGATGAATCTTATCAAACCATTATTGATATGCGTTTGGTGATAGCTGAAGTGGACAAGGTAGTGGCCGCTTTGCCTGCAGTGCAGGCTTTGTATGCTGTCATTGATGGACAAGAAGCAAAACCTGCTATGGCAGCCATAAAAGCACAGGAAAAAGCCTTGGGTGCCCTAGCGGGTGTAAGCAAGGCCAAGGGCAAGTTGTCGAAGGCGCGTCGTGCCTTGAAGGGTAGTAAGTACAACCCTGACAAAGCGCGCGCCTATTTGGATGAAGCGGTAGTCATGCTAGAACAACAAATTGCTTGGCGTCAACGTGCTGCTACGGACTTGTTGCCAGCCTTGGTGACATACGACCAAGCCATTGCAGGTTCTATTGGTTTGCGCTTGCAAGAGCGTATGTCTTTGGACTTGGCTAAGTCGGTTTCAGCTTGCATGTCTAATCACAAAGATATATCCTTGCATTTTTAAATAGTTTCATAGGTAACTATCTTGTCTGATAATCAACGTGCCGCTGGCTTAGTACAGCTAGCGGCGGTTTTTGCCGATCAATTTACGCTCAACCAAAGCACCAGAGACGAGCACTCCCATGGTGAAAGTTATCCTCATGGGCCCATTGTAGAAGGGGTGTTGTTTGCCCAGTCCACAGCTATGGTAGCCCAAGCTGTGAGTATTTGTGCTGAATATAATATTCCTGTTATTCCTCACGGTGTGGGTTCTTCTTTAGAAGGTCACCTAGTGCCGGTCAATGGCGGTATTAGTATCGATCTAACAGAAATGGCACAAGTGTTGGAAATCAACACAGAAGACTTTGATTGTGTGGTGCAGGCGGGTGTGAGCCGTGAGCAGCTGAATCACGAACTACGTCATCAAGGCCTATTTTTCCCTATAGATCCTGGTGCCAATGCTAGTATTGGTGGCATGTCTGCCACTCGTGCGTCGGGTACTAATGCCGTACGTTATGGCACCATGAAAGATGTAGTAATAGGCCTCACCGTGGTGAATGCCCAAGGTAAAGTATTGCATACGGGTGGGCGCGCTAAAAAGAGCTCCGCAGGCTATGATCTCACACGCCTGTATGTAGGCTCCGAAGGCACCCTCGGTATCATTACCGAAATTCGTTTACGTTTATTCCCTATCCCAGAGCAGATCTCAGCTGCTGTGTGTGCTTTTCCAACTATTAAGGCCGCCGCGGATACAGTGGTGGAATGCATGCAAATGGGCATACCTTTGGCGCGGGTAGAGTTGCTGGATGAAGTGCAGATGCAGGCCTGTATCAACTATTCCAAACTGCAAGGCTTTGATGCTGCGCCAACTTTGTTTTTTGAATTTCATGGCACTGAATCCGGTGTGGCGGAACAGATAAGTTTGGTAGAAGAAATTGCGTCTGGCAATAACGGCAGTCAATTCCGTTGGGCCAAGACCCAAGAAGAGCGTAATGAATTATGGGCCGCCCGCCACAAGGCTTATTTTGCTGGTATTAGCTTACGGCCCGGTTGGTTAGCCTTATCGACCGATGTTTGTGTGCCTATTTCGCGTTTGGCGGAGTGTATTGTGGCAGCGAAAGAGCTGGCTATAAAAGAAGACTTAATAGCGCCTATTGTGGGGCATGTGGGGGATGGCAATTTCCATGTATTGGTGCTGCACGATCCTGAAGATCAGGCCATGATTGATCAAGCCACTGCTTACGCGAGTAAAATTGTTGAGCTGTCGTTGAGCATGGGTGGTACTTGTACTGGTGAACATGGCGTAGGCTTACGCAAGAAGAAATACTTGCCTAAGGAGCTAGGTGTCGAGGCTGTAGCGACGATGGCAGTGATCAAGCGGGCGATGGATCCTCAGAATATCCTCAATCCAGGTAAAATCATCGATATTGATTGATATGACTAGGTCGTTATATGGGTTAGTGCTATATCTTAGAATGCGTTAGAATATGCAGTAGATAGCCAGTCCATAGCCAAGCTAAGGTAACTAACCCCGTGACCAACGACCTGTTTAAAACCCTACAAGATACCTACGAACAACTGCGTAAGTCGGAAAAGAAAGTGGCCGACTATGTCATGCAGCAACAGTCTGCCGTGGTGCAGATGCGCATTGTTGACCTAGCAGCCGCCGCGGCTGTGAGTGAGCCGACCGTAGTACGTTTCTGTCGAGCGCTAGGTTTTGATGGTTTCCAGGATTTTAAGCTAACCTTGGCGCAAAGCGTTGCAACCAATAATTCCTATCAGCAGTTTCGTTTAGACAGCCGTGATTCTGTAGAAGAATTCAAAGAGAAAATCTTTGATTCAACTATGGGTAACTTGATGCGTGTTAAAAACGACCTAGATGCAGATAGCCTCGAACGAGCTATTCTGGCGTTGACGCAAACCAGACGCGTTGACTGTTATGGCTTTGGTGCTTCGGCCCCTATTTGTAGTGACGCTCAGCATAAATTTTTCCGCTTGAATATGTTTGCTACGGCCTATTCTGATCCACACCTGCAAACCATGGCGGCGGTGACTTTGCAAGAAGGTGATGTGGTGATAGCTATTTCGCAAACAGGCCGCACTCGTGATTTGCTACATACAACACAGCTAGCCTTGGATGCTGGTGCTACGGTTATCGCCTTGTGCCCAAGTGACACGCCGCTTGCTGAATTGGCCCATATCCCGCTGTTTATTGATTTGGATGGTGATAAGGAATTGGGCACATTGATGTCGTCACGTATTACCCAGATGGTAGTCATAGACGTGCTAGCAGTGGGCGTAACAATGAAGTTGGGTGCGGAAACTATGGCTCACTTAAAGACCATTAAGCGCTCTCTAAAAGGGCTACGTACGCCTAGTAAGCGTAAGTAAGCGAAAGCCTATGCAACTAAGCGTTAACGCTTAGTGATCCACGAAGGGGTCTTTGGGCTTGTTTGCTTCTGGACTGGCTTCTTCTGAGCCGGCGTCTTCAGATGCTGGTTCGGTTTCTTCTGCAGGAACTTCGCTTTCGTCAGCCGCTTCAAAGTCTTCAAAAACATCATCTTCGCTTGCTTCTGTTTCTTCAGGCTCTAGTGGGTTATCTTCTGGCTCTTCTTCAGCTTGATCAGACTCTTCGAGCTCTTCATCGCGTTCTTCAAATTCATCCAGTTCGTCAGAAAACTCAGACTCTGCGACTTCCTCAGGCTCGTCCAATTCAACCATAGCTTCTTCAACGTCGCTTTCTTGCATTAGCTCAGAAATTTCATCTTCTGACAGCTCTTCAGTGTGTTCTTCAAACTGTGCAGGTTCCTCGTCTGCCTCTTCAGGTGCGGAGGCTTCTTCGATATCAGTTGGCTCATCAAGCGGATCAGGCTCGTTTGAAATGGTGAGTTCATCGGCATCCGGGGTAGCTTCGTCATCAAATAGAGATAGCAATGAACGACGCACATCCTTACGCATCTCCAATGACAGGTGCACAAATAGTTCGCTAAGTTGGTCTAGATTTTCGCTTGCACTAGGCTGTTGTTCAACGGCGCGAGTTAGTGCCAAACTAGCATCAGTCAGGTCTTCAACTTTGTTTTCTAGCTTTTCGATACGCCCATAGATTTCGCGCAAATAAACGCTAGGAGGTACCGCATTATGCTGGTAACTGATATTTACGCCCTGGGCAGAAAGAGTTTGGCTAATAGTTTCTGCAGCATCTTGGTCAGCGGCAGATATGGCAAATTCGCGTTCCAAAAATCCACGTGCCATGTCTTCATCAAAGCTGGTAGCTTCGCAAAGTGCATTCACTGCGGTTTCTAGGTCTGTATCCTTGGAGAGGGATTCAAAATACAAATATGTTTTTGCCATGGGTCAAACTCTTGCTGAGATCTGTCAGCGGCTTATTAAACGGTAGATGCTTAGTGTTAATTACTCGCTATCAGTAACTATATCGACCAGTTTAGCAGGAACTTGAGTGTAAAAAATATAACGAAGATCAAGGCAGTGTTTTCTAAACTAGCGGAAGTCAGGTTATGCCATTGGTAATGGGCTGTCGGATGTGTCCGGCATGTATTCTCGGGCAATCAGTTTGGCGATTTGTAATGTAGTTTGCACGTCTATAATGATCTGTTGCTGGTTCATAAAACGGGTGATAACTAACGGGTTAAGTGCTTCGGTCATGTCATAGACATTTTCAAGATCATTAACCAGTACCATATGTTCAAGATCGTTTTTGATGCCAGATAGGGCAAGATAGATCTTTTTTGAATGAGAGTTGACGATTTTCTGCTCTTTTATACGCTTGTGCACACGCGTATAGCGTGCATCGTCTTGGTACCAAGCATTGAGTTGGTTGTTTTTTCGGTTTAGCTCTTTTACGTATACCTGTACTTTTTGCATGGTTTCTATATAGCTAACGATGCTCACGGCTGCTGTTTGATTGAGGCTGTCTTTTTCAGCCAAGCCTTTTAATACGCCAATGATTTTGATGTACTTGTTATCATTCTTGTCGAAGTTGATATCCATTTCTTTATGCACACCGCGAACTAGCTCCGCCATCTTGTTGAGGTGAACGAGTTTGTGACCGGTGGCGTTGCCGGCTTTGTCTTCAAGCAGTTTAATCTGCGAGTCGAGCCATTGAAATTCTTCGAAAACCATAATTACTTCGTAGATGGAGGCCGCACTAAAGGCTTAATGTAACGCATATTTTGCCAATAATGAAGCAGCATCCGCGCATTTGTTGTTATTCATCGGACACTTTTAGCAGAACTTTAGGCGAATAATTGGTCTTGGTTTACAAGCAGATTTAATGCTGCCATAGTGACCTTTGTTAATTATTGGACGGCAAGTTGCAAAAGAGGGTTGAAGCGGTGACAAGCGCAGTAGTGGATACAGTGATGAGAGTCATGTTGAAGAACAGCCAATGGTTATTGGGTTTGGTGTTGTTGATGCCGGTAGTTATTGCTCATGCTGAAGTAATTTCGAGCTCAGAATTTGACAACATCAGTATAACCCACGCACAAGATGAACGTGGCTACGACTTCCTGCAGGTTTATATCCTATCCGAAAACGGCACTTCCTACCTGGGCTTAGAATGCGATGTTGATCGCCGCTTACAGGCGTTTGTGATCCTGCCAAATGGTAGTGTGTTTAGTAAGCCAGAACAGATAATCAATGTGTCTAACGCCCAGCCTATGCAGTATTCTACTCGTGCTAATGTACGCATGTTGGCTAGTGGCGGAGCCTTTATTTTGGTGGATGCCGAAGCCCAGAATCCAGATAAACGTCCGCTTGCCTTGATGCAACAGTTGGTATCGCTAGGCTATATTGAATTGTACATGCCTTATGTGGATGAAGGTTTTGAAGATAGCTACTCCACAACCTCATATAGCCGTGTGTTTAATGAGGTAGCGGAGTTTTGTGGTGAAATTTTATAGCTCATTTAAGCCGTAAAGCGTTTAAATAACCGACCATCGATGATCAATAAAGCCGTTGCAATGACGGCTGAGCCAGCCAGCTGGTAGGAAGTAAGTTGATCATCCATTACCAGCCAACCCAAGAAAGACCCAGAGATAGGGATCAACAGCGTTACCAGCATGGCATTGCTAGCGCCTGACTTACTGAGAATATCGAAAAACAATACATAAGCAAACGCTGTGCAAACCACGGCTAGGCCGACTAGTGCCCAAATAATACTCGTAGGCGGCATGGTTGTAGGCAAAGGCAGCCCAGTAACTACCAATACAATAAGCATAATGGCAGATGAGGATAACAGCTGACAGGTGGCTGATTTAATAGGTGGTGTGCCAACCAAGTTGAATTTGCCCCATAGGCCAGCAAAGGCATAGCTGCAGGCACCGGTCAAAGCCAAGACAATACCAATACTGCCTTCATTAGCAAAAGATAAGTCTCCGCCAAATAACAATACCGTGCCAGCAATGCCTGTGAGACCGCCCAGTACACGACTCGGCGTTAGAGCTTCGGAGCCAAAGGCCGCCATCACGGCAAAGGTAAATACCGGTGTCATAGCATTGATGATAGAGGCAAGACTGACGGTAATATAAACCTGCGAATAGAAGATAGCGCCAAATGGTATGACGTTATTGAGTAGGCCCATCACCAAAAATGGACGCCAATCCTTAAGTGTCCTGGGTAGTCCTAGGCCTGCAATTTGCAGCACTACCAGCATAACGACCGCAGCAAGGGATACGCGTATAGCCACTACCCACAGTGGATGGAAGTAATCTACAGCCATACCGGAAAACAAATAAGCACCGCCCCATACAATGGACAGCAAAATCAGCTTGGCGATTTGTTCGTTAGTCATAAATAGATGCTCTTGCGTTAGCTAGCTTGGCTAGATGTTTGAGGTAGGCTGCCTTCGTTCGCTAGCAAGGCTTGTTTGCGCTCTGTGCCCCAGCGGTAGCGGCCTAAACTGCCGTCGCTGCGTAGTACTTTATGACAAGGTATTAGTATGCCAATTTTGTTGTTAGCACAGGCCGTGGCGGCGGCTCTGACCGCTTTGGGCTTGTCTATGCCTTCTGCTACTTGTGCATAAGTCACTGTGGCATCGGATGTCAATTGCAACAGGAACTCCCAAACTTGTATTTGAAAAACGGTGCCACGCATATCCAGAGGCAAGTTTGGCTTGTCGCCTCCATGGCTAACATGCTGATTAAGGGCTTCTATCCACGTCGCTAACATGGGACTGTGTTGATTGTCTGATGGCACGATGGTGGCGGCTTTAAATTCTTCACGAATTTCTGCGATCAGATCTTCTCCACTGTCGCCAAATTGGGCAAAGCATACGCCCTTGTCTGTGGCGGCCATGGCCAAAAGTCCCAGCTTGGTATCGCATACCGCATAGGCTATAAGTTCATCTTTGCCTGCTTTCTGGTAGGTCTTGGGTGACATGCCAAGATTACGTCCAGGTACTCCATAGACGCGGCTAGTAGAGCCAAAACCTGCGGCATATATAGCTTCGCTAGTATCATCGCTAGACTGCAGAGTTTGCTTATATATGTCTAGACGGATAGCGTCTTGGTAGGCTTTAGCCGAAACACCAAAGGCCTTTTTAAACTGACGTTGTAAGTAGCTAGGCGATATATCAACCATGTCCGCCAGCTGTTGCAGGGTCAGCTTTTCCTGAGGGTGGGACTGAATATAGCGTGCGACCGTTACTAAGCGGCCTGTATTTGCTGCCTGTGAGGCATCTAAGCTGTCTGATTTAGTCATGGTCGTCTCTAGCCAACAATATATGTCACCACTATAGTGGCAAAACAAAATAGAAAATATCCGTTTATTGCACACTCTTGTTATTTAGGTTTGATTTAGAACCAGCGACCAACGGCTTTACAATAGTCCACATAAGGCTGACCAAAGAGCTTGAGCAAGCTTCTTTCTTCTGGGCGTATTTGCATACGGTTTATGTAGAGTACAAATACAGCAACCATCATCAAACTAGTGCCGCTATCTAACCAAATGCCCAGGCAAGCTAGATAGATAGCTAGGCTTAGATACATGGGGTTGCGTGTGAAGCGATATATACCTGTGGTAACTAGCTGACTAGCTCTATGTGGAGCCAGGGGATTGATGGTGGTTTTAACACGGTACATGTGGCCGATGGCTAACAGGTCTAAACCAACGCCTTTGGCTAAACCTAGTGCAGCAATGATGTGAGCAAACTGCTGGTCCATACCTAACAGCCAGTAAGGTTGTACTAACCAGGCTAAAGCAGCGCATATTAGGGCCACAATTGGTGGCGGAATCTTGGTTTCTAGCCAGGACATATTGGTGGCTTCTTGATGATGTGTAGTCACCACTATACGTTAACTTATGGGCTGTTTAAACCGAGGCTTAAAAGGACACTTTGTCATTGCGAGTATAGCGTAGCAATCTCTTCAAGTCCGCACTTGCCCGTTAGAGATTGCTTCGCTGCGCTCGCAATGACGTATTGTAGGTTATACAATAGGCCTCCAGTAAATCCCGTTGCAATACAAGGTAGTCCCATGTCAGAAGAAAATAATCCCGGCAATGCACGTTGGTATAGTGGCCTGTTGGTAACTGTATTTACCTTGTTGATTGGCTATAATATCTATCGTTTGATGTTGATTGAAGGCCCTTGGATCTGGCGTCAATGGCTAACTGTGGCTGCCACCTTAGCAATTGCTTGGTTGCTATGGCGTGAACTGTCTGCTTTCATCAAAGGTCAAGATGCCGATAAAGGTCAGTAAGAAACCCTAACGAATCTCGGCTATGCTGTATTTTTTACTCCTCACCATAGGGGTAATTAAGGCGTAGCCTTGCATCTGCAGTTGTACTAAATCCGTTGGTGCCGATGGCACTAAAGTGACAAAGTCGTACAAATCATCTGGTAAGTAGTCGTAGTCTGTAGCGGCTAGCCGACAAGCTCTAAATTCCACACCCAAAGAATGGTAATAACGCATGCGTTCTACGGACTCTTGGTACTTTTGGTAATTGTGTTTAGCTAAGGTAACGATCTCCGTACCGTGTATCATTACCACGACGTCCATCATTTCTGGTGCCATGTCATAGGGCGCATCAAGTAGTGGATTGATGGTTGCCCGCACCCAATACAAGGCCGAAGCGATATGCTTGGGGTCGTCAAAATAGAAGTCAAACACCACCTGCGGCTCTTCATATTCAGGGTAGAGTTCTTCTGCGGCATAGGTGTTGCCACTCGATATGCTAAGGGCAATCAACAGCAACCCGATTTTGTATAAGCTAGACATAAAATCACCACTTCACGGTTAATGCTTGTTATCAGCATACGCCTAGACAGGCGAAATTAACAATTTTGTTTGGCTAATGGGGTTCAAATTGAAGGTTAATGCTTACTTCATCGCCTTCGCTGACTTTTTCTTGCTTACGCACTTGCGCCTTGAGAGGCAAAACATAAATGTTGGTTTGTTAGTGAGTGTAGCACAGCTGGTTGTTTAGCTTGATATGCCCCGTAAGCCAAATGTAGGCTGGTAATCCTTACTAGCTATGCTTTAAGCTGCGAGTCATAGATTTATAAATTTGAGAATGATTTGTGCTGACCTTATTTGTTACTGCCTTTATGTTAGGCCTGCTGTTCAATGCTGCCCCTGGTGCCGTATTTGCCAAAACCATTAGCGAAGGTGCTAAGGGTGGTTTTAAGCCAGCCTTAGCTGTGCAAATAGGGTCTTTGGTGGGTGATGCCTTGTGGGCTATTTTAGGGCTTTTGGGGATTGGCTTGTTGTTGCAGCTAGATGTCATTCGCACACCGGTAGCCATTGCCGGTATCGCTTACCTTTTGTGGTTGGCATGGGATAACTGGCAAGAAGCCAAAACTGAATTTAGCGTTGGCGAAATCGACGACAATCCGCTGGTAAAAAAAGCCCTGCGTGACGGCATGATGTTGTCACTCACCAATCCGCAAAACATCGCTTACTGGGCTGCCCTAGGTAGTGCTATGGGAGCCGTGGGTGTAGCCAACCCCGATGTCGGCGACTACGGTATTTTCTTTGCTGGCTTTATGGTGAGTTCTATCGTTTGGTGCTTTTTTTGTGCCGCCTTGGTGGATCAAGTCTTTAAACGTTTGGGCTTTGGTTGGGCTAAGCTCACTTATCAAGCTTGTGCCGTAGCCTTCTTGTACTTGGCTTATGCTTCGGCACAGGACCTTTGGCAGCAAACAGCACTTGTTGCCTAAAAAGAGGTAGTCTTAAACGCTACCTTCTTTTTCGATCACTAGTACTCGCGCCGCGCCAATAGGGTGGGCCACATGTTCGGTGCCAATAGAAGCATAGAAAATATCACCGACCTGCATGATCACCGATGCTTCTTGGCCGTCCTGTCGATAGAACATTTCCACTTCACCACCGAGCACCACAAATACTTCTTCACCATCATTGATATGCCACTTGTAAGGCTTGTCTGTCCAATGCAGGCGTGTAGTTACGCCGTTCATCGATGCTATGTCTAGGGCATCCCACGCGTTATCGGGGGTGAAATCTTTACTTTTAATGATATTCATAGGGTTGTTGTGCGATCCTTGCTGTTAGAATAAATCAAGATACAAAACATTATGCGTATGGCTCGAGACAATGCAAATAAATAACCTACACGAATTAGGTTGGAACAACTACTTTGAATCGCTCATTGACCTTGATGAGCGAGAAGCCGTGCTGCCATTTAGAGTAGTATCGGTGGAACGTAACCTGATTGAATGTCTCGGCTTAGACAGCGAATACAAACCACACAGCTTGCAGCTATCGACCTATTTTTGGCGCAACGAGCTGCCAGAAGATCATCCCGCCATTGGTGATTGGTTGCTAGTTAACCATGATCTAGAGCCGCAAAAGCTGCTGGACCGTAATACCTTGATAAAGCGTAAGGGTGCCGGTAAAGAAGCCTTTGTGCAGCTGATTGCCGCCAACATAGATACCTTGTTTATCGTTACCTCCTGCAATCAAGAATTCAACATCAACCGCATAGAACGCTATTTATCGATTGCTGCTGAATCTGATATCTACTGTGTGCTGGTGCTAACCAAAATGGACCAGTGTGAAGACACGAGTGTTTATACCGATGTGGTTACGCACAACTACCCACAGTTGCCCGTGGAATTGGTCAACGCCATTGCCCCCGAAACTCTGGACACCTTACAAAAATGGGTGCGCCCTGGCCAAACCGTTGCCCTTCTGGGTTCTTCCGGTGTAGGCAAGTCCACTATTATCAACGGGCTGCTTGGTGAAGTAGAACAAGAAACCGCTGGTATTCGTGAAAGTGATAGCAAAGGTCGCCACACGACCACGTCCAGAAGTTTGCATCGTTTACCTGGCGGAGGACTGTTGCTAGACAACCCGGGCATGCGTGAGCTGCAAATTGTTGATAGCGAAGCCGGTATAAAAAGTACCTTTGCCGACATCGATAGTTTAGCTGCTAAGTGCCGCTTTAAAGATTGCCAGCATGTCACTGAGCCAGGCTGCGCAGTACTTGCACAAGTAGAAGCAGGCGAGCTGGAACAACGCCGTCTAGATAACTACCACAAACTGATGTCCGAGCAAGAGCGTAATAGTGCTACAGTAGCCGAACGCCGCCACCAAGACAGAGCCTTTGGAAAGTTTATTAAACATGCTCAGGCTAGCTCACGGCAGTTCAAGACCAACAGCTAGTCTGATCAAATATACTGCATATACTCAGCTTAAGTTTGCTGGTATCGTGGCCCTTCGATCTTGCTGGGCTTGTCCTGAGTCCAGTAGTGGTTTCGGTTGACTGTGACACAGGAGGCTTATTATGAGCCTGAGTAGTTCCCGTTTGGCTGGCCTATCTGCCAATACTATCGGTATTTTGTGTGCCATTGGCGCGGCCCTGTTCTTCTCCTTGAACGATGCGGTTATTAAGTC
>CALKFY010000077.1 GCA_938084925.1 uncultured Pseudomonadales bacterium | reverse complement strand
GAAGACGGCAAGGTCCAAGGCGTTGTAGTCCAGATAACCACAGAGGTGTTTGCTACATCGCAACCCAAAGCCGCCTGCCAAGCATCAGCATTAACAATGCTATAACGCACGTCTATGGCAGTAGACACCTTGTCTTGATATTCCACTTCGGCTTCAGCCAGAGCAGAAGCGCCAACCACACTCCAGTAAACCGGCTTATAACCTTTTACTAGGTGGCCATTGTCAACAATCTTGCCTAGGGCACGAATGATGTTGGCTTCAGTATCAAAGTTCATGGTCAGGTAAGGATCTTTCCAGTCACCTTGAATACCCAAACGAACGAAGTCCGCCATTTGGCCTTGTACCTGCTTGGTCGCGTACTTGCGACATTCAGCACGAAATTCGCTGAAGCTCTTTTTAGTACCCGCTTTGCCAATTTTTTGCTCTACCTTGTGTTCGATAGGCAAACCATGACAATCCCAACCCGGAACATAAGGGGCATCGTAGCCACTCAGGGTTTTGGACTTAACGATAATGTCTTTTAAGATCTTGTTTACAGCGTGACCGATATGTATATCGCCGTTGGCGTATGGAGGACCATCATGCAATATAAACTGCTCACGGCCTTTGCCAACTTCGCGCAGTTTTTTGTATAGGTCCATTTCCTGCCAACGCTTTAACATCACTGGTTCACGTTGGGCCAGGTTGCCACGCATAGCAAATTCGGTATGGGGCAAATTCAGGGTCGCTTTATGGTCACTCATGTATCTTCACTATTTTCGTATTAACTAATGTTTTGTTGCCGCAAAGAAATCTTTGGCGGCGGCAATGTCTTTACTAATTTGCTGCTGCAATTCGGGCAGACCAGCAAATTTTTGTTCTGCTCGAATAAACAAACAAAACTCTACCTGTAGGTGACGACCATAAAGGTCTGCCTGCAAGTCAAAAATATGTACTTCTAGTTGCGGCTTTATACCTGCAACGGTGGGGCGATAACCAATGTTAGCCACCCCCTCATAAATCTTGTCATCCAAGCCTAAAATACGCGTTGCGTATACACCTTGTAAGGCTGGCTGTTTATTCTGCAAACGAATATTAGCTGTTGGTACACCTATGGTACGCCCGAGCTGCTGGCCTTTGGCTACCTTGCCAGTTACATCATATGCCCGGCCCAACAATTTTTCCGCAGCAGCCAAATCATGGCTTGCAAGAGCTTGGCGAATTGCCGTACTTGATACACGCACTCCGTCTGTGCAGCAGCTAGTTGTGCTTTGTACACTAAAACCATGCTCTTCACCTGCGGCTTGCAACAAGGCAAAATCACCTTGGCGCTGACGGCCAAATCGAAAATCATCACCGACCACAAAGTGCTTTACTGCCAACCCATCGATCAACAAGCGCTGCACAAAGTCCATAGCACCGAGATTTTGTAGCTGGGCATCAAAACGCAAACAAACAACACGATCAATGCCTTGGGCCTGCAACAAACGTAGCTTTTCTCGCAAACGAGTAATACGTCGCGGGGCGCGCTCAGGTGCTACAAATTCCAACGGTTGAGGTTCAAACAGGATTACCGTACTCGGCAAATTACGTTCTTGCGCCTGCTCGCGCAAGCGGGTTAACACCTGCTGATGCCCTAGATGCACACCATCAAAATTACCGATGGTAGCAACGCAACCACGGTGATGATCACGCAAATTATAAAGGCCGCGAATTAATTCCATAGTGGAGGCGTACTCACCTAGCTAAAGTAATGGCAAAACGATTGTCGACAAAGCCAGCCATTATATACTTAAAGCCACGCAGGACGCGACCTACACTAGTTAAAAAATCGATGATTTATACGGCTTTTGGGCCTTGCAGATGACGTTTTCGCAAGCCAGCTAGCAGCAACACTAATAGATAGGTTAATAAACCACCTACAACCAACATAGCTAGCTGTTCAATTCGCTGCCACAAACCCCACTCCAGCCATTGCTGCACAGGTGCACGCAACCATAAAAGCAAGGCTAGCAGAGCGCCGTTGGCCAACACCAAACGCAAACCCCATAGCCACCAGCCAGGCGCCAGCTGCCATATCTGCTGACGCCATAAGCCAGCTGCAAGCAAACCCGCATTCAAAAATGCCGACATAGCCGTGGCCATCGCCAAACCCACGTGCTCAAAATGCCAAATCAAGGACAAGTTAAATATCATGTTAGCCGCCATGGCCCAAACACCATAGCGTACTGGGGTGCGCATATCTTGGCGGGCAAAAAAGCCGGGAGCCAACACCTTGATCAACATAAAGGCCAGCAAACCCACTGCGTAAGCGCGTAAACTAGCCGCGCTGAGTAATACATCTCGATCTTGCATAGCACCATAGTGAAACAACGTTGCCAACAAGGGCTCTGCCAACACCCACAAAGCAACGGCAGCGGGAATACCAATTAACAGAATCATGCGTACTGCCCAATCCAAGGTGGCAGAGAAGGCAGATTTATCATCCACATTATGCTGACGCGACAAGCCCGGCAAAATCACCGTAGCAATGGCAATACCAAACACACCTAAAGGCAATTCCATTAAGCGATCGGAATAGTACAACCAAGACACACTACCCGACTGCAGCAAAGACGCCAGAATAGTATCCAAGAGCAAATTGATTTGCGCTACGGAAACACCAAACAAAGCAGGCAGCATCAATTTCATAACCTGCTTCACACGGCCATCGGAAAAACCTATACGTGGCCTAGCCAACAAACCCAAACGCGCCACAAAGGGCAACTGCAAAGCCAACTGCAAACAACCTGCCACTAACACCCCCCAAGCCAAAGCCGTCACGGGCACCGCCAACTTAGGCGCCAGCCACCAGGCGGCAGTAATCAAGCTCAGGTTCAACAACACCGGCGTAGCAGCGGGAATAGCAAACTGCCGAGCATGATTGAGCAAACTACCAAAGAACCCAGTCATGGATATCAGTAACAAATAGGGGAAGGTCAGGCGTAGCATATCTGCCGTTAAGCCCATTTTCTCGGGCTGGTCACCAAAACCAGGGGCAAACACCCATACCAACAAGGGCGCAGCAAGCACCGCAACCAAAGTAAGTACAAAAAGAATAAGCAATAGACTGCCAGAGACCCTGGCCACCATATCACGCATAGCTTGATGATCTTTCTCACCACTTACTTCGGCCAGTACCGGCACAAAAGCTTGGTTAAAAGCCCCTTCGGCAAATAAGCGACGTAAAAAGTTAGGGATCTTAAAAGCCACAAAGAAGGCATCGGCAGAATTGCCGGCACCAAATACCACAGCAATTACCACGTCACGTGCTAAACCTAGCACTCGAGATAACATAGTCATAGCAGCAACCACCAAACTGGAGCGCATAAACGAAGGCGACGACACTGCCGTGCTTTCTGAAGAGGTGTCTGGTGATGACATATGGGCTGCTGATTTAGAAAAAGTTGCTTAGAGTAGTAGCATATTACCCCATTTTTCAGATAGATTACTCCACTCACGTAACTTAATAGCCAAAAGCTGCAATATTTTAACTATTGGCGTTGACAAAAGGCCCGTGAAAAGGAATAATTCCGCACCTCTTTAAGGCTCGTCCTTAAATACCGTGTTTTTAACAAATGATATAGGAGCCAGATCGTGGCAAATTCCGCTGGATCAAAGAAACGCGCTCGCCAAGCTGAAAAACGTCGCAGTCACAATGCAAGTCTGCGCTCCATGGCACGCACATATTTAAAGAAAGTTATCGCAGCTATCGAAGCTGGTGATAAAGAAGCTGCTCAAGCTGCTTACGCTACTGCCGTTTCCGTAATGGACAAGAGTGTAACTAAAGGCATCTTCACTAAGAACAAAGCTGCTCGTCATAAGAGCCGCTTGAACACGAAGATCAAAGCTCTGTAATATTTACAGACGCTTAAGAAAAACCGGCTAAGGCCGGTTTTTTTGTGCTTGTAGGTCGGACTTAAGTCCGACTACACCTTAGCCCAACCATATTTCAGTTGGGCTAGCCAGCCGACAAGTCGGGTTGAAACCCGACCTACAACCGCATACCATAGGGCCTATGAGCCAATACGCTATTCAAAAGTTCATCCGCCAACTTAAACAGCAACCCAACACCGCTACCATTGGCAACCCTTACCTTACTAGGCAGCTAGCAACAA
This sequence comes from uncultured Pseudomonadales bacterium, assembly GCA_938084925.1. Classification (GTDB taxonomy): domain Bacteria; phylum Pseudomonadota; class Gammaproteobacteria; order Pseudomonadales; family Balneatricaceae; genus Njordibacter. The sequence goes on along the minus strand of CALKFY010000077.1, from coordinate 43,189 downwards.
ACCTACGTTACTATCTAGAAGCCATGCTGCAAGTAGATGAAAACCCCAAGATACTATTGGTCGGCGAAGCACCGGGCCACAAAGGCTGCAAACTCACAGGCATCCCCTTTTCGAGTGGTGAGATTTTCAGCCGCTTTGAACATCCATTATTGCAAAAGCTAGGTCAGCAAGTAAAAATTAAAGATCTAGCAGGCGAAAATACGGCCACCATGGTGTGGGACTACCTAACCCAGCGCAACATTACCCCACTGTTTTGGAATTCCTTTCCCTTTCATCCTCATCATACTAACAACCCATTCAGCAATCGCGCGCCTAACAGCCAAGAAATTCAGCAAGGCATTGCTTACTTACAGTCCTTAGCGAAAATTTATAAACCTGACATCATTGCTGGCATCGGCCACAAGGGCAGCAAATGCGCACGCTTAGCTTTTCCGAATCAAGATATAACCAGCATCCGCCACCCATCTTTTGGTGGTAAAAGAGACTTCATCTCTGGTATGGATAAGCTTATAAAAGACCATTTCTAGCACATTCTCATTTTATGTACTAATATGTAATACATATTAGTACATAATGGAAAAAACCATGAGTAGCATTACCAGTATTCGATTATCAAGCGACATTGATCAACCTTTGGAGTCCCTCGCCAAACGCATGGATAGAAGCAAAAACTATCTGATCAACCAAGCTATAAAAGAATATTTACAGAAGCAATCTATGGAAGATGCGCGCTGGACTGCTACGCTTGAAGCAATCGAGTCCGTTAACGCGGGTCTATCTGTAGAAGAAGATGATGTGAATACCTGGCTGAACAGCTGGGGTACTGGCGCAAGGATAGCACCACCAAAAGCATGAAGATTCAATACTCTCCAGAGGCAATTAACGACTTACATCGAGTCGTTGAATTTGTAGAAAGTGAAAACCCATACGCAGCCCGTCGTATCGCTGTGGACCTTCAAGAAGGAATGGCAAAACTTGCACACTTTCCACAAATAGGCCTGCCCGTATTAAAAGCACCAGATCCTGAGAGCATTCGCGATCTCTACATAAGCAATTACACCGTACGTTATCTACTCAATCAAGATACCATCTATATCCTTCGCGTCTGGCACACCAAGGAGAGTGAAAAAGATCAGTAGTAGCTCTACTCAGATAATGGGCCTCACCACTCCAAAGAGATTGCTTCACTTCGTTCGCAAAGACTGCGGGCTACTCTGGCAGCAGCGACCAAAAAGCCTGCACTAGCGGATTGTTAAGATTCTTGGTCTGCACAAATACGCCAACATGGTATGACTCTAACTGCGGTTGTACAGGCACAACTTGGACGCGATCGGCCACGGGGCTGTTATCTAATACAATTTCGGGCACCAGCCCTACTCCTAGACCCAAGCTCACCATGGTTACGATGGCTTCATTACCCGATACCTGAGCATAAACCCGAGGGGTGATACCTAGATTACGAAACCATGCATCTAGTCGTTTCCGAGACAAACCGGCTTCTGGCACGATCATAGGTGCTTGTGACCAAGCCTCCACAAAATCATTGCTTTGCTTACTGATCTTTAGAGGTAAATCCCAAGCCTCAACTTCTTCTAACGGCTTAATGAATACCAAAGGGGACTCGGTAATAGGCTTGAACGCCAAGCCTCTAGGCAAAGTCAAAGGATGGGCTGCAATCGACATATCTTCTTCACCGGCCATTACCCGTTCGATGGCATGGTCGGGGTCACCCGTATGTAATTTGATTTCAATACCAGGGAAGGCTTCGCGGGCTTCTTTAAATAGATCATAGAGCAAGCTATAAACTGCCGTAACAGAGCAATACAGGCTTACCTCACCTTGCAAATCACCACCTAAGGCCGCCAACTGGTTACGCACCGAACTCCACTGAGCAACAGCATCGCGAGCATACTGTACAAATAAATGCCCTTCATGAGTGAGCTGTACCGAGCGATTGTCCCGTACAAACAAACTCGCCCCCAGCTCATCTTCAAGCTGACGAATCTGCCTTGAGAGGGTAGAAATACTGATATGGCTTTCGGCGCTGGCTTTACCAAAATGCAGATTATCAGCGAGAGAAAGAAAGTACTTAAGGCTGCGAATATCCATGGCCATGATATTAGCACAAGACAAACAGTATTTCATATTTTGAAACACTACATTGCACATATATCAATTTACGGAACACAAAACCACAGGTAAAATAGCCCCATCAATCAGCAAACCCGCTGAGTTGTTTTTCTAATATTATTTTAAGGAAGTATCAGCAATGGCTAACTACTTTAACACCCTGCCTCTACGTGAGCAGCTAGAACAATTGGCCAAGTGCCGTTTCATGCATCTTGACGAGTTCACTGATGGTGTTGACGCACTTAAAGGCAAAAAGATCGTTGTTATCGGTTGTGGCGCACAGGGCCTTAACCAAGGTTTGAACTTGCGTGATTCTGGTTTGGACGTATCCTACACGCTACGTGCCGCTGCCATTGCTGAAAAGCGCCAGTCTTGGAAGAACGCTACTGACAACGGTTTTACCGTTGGTACTTACGAAGAATTGATCCCTACTGCTGACGTAGTGTTAAACCTAACTCCAGATAAGCAACACACTCCTGTTGTTAATGCTGTTATGCCGCTTATGAAGCAAGGCGCTTGCTTGTCCTATTCCCACGGTTTCAACATCGTAGAAGAAGGCATGCAGATCCGTGATGACCTAACAGTAATCATGGTTGCACCTAAGTGCCCAGGTTCTGAAGTACGTGCAGAATACGTACGTGGCTTCGGTGTACCTACGCTAATCGCCGTACACGAAGACAACGATCCTCAAGGTGAAGGCCTAGCCATGGCTAAGGCATACGCTGTTGGTACTGGCGGCCACAAGGCTGGCGTACTGATGTCTTCCTTTATCGCTGAAGTTAAGTCTGACTTGATGGGCGAGCAAACTATCCTTTGCGGCATGCTGCAAACTGGTTCTTTGTTGTGCTACGACAAGATGATCGCAGAAGGCGTTGACGCTGGTTACGCTTCCAAGTTGATCCAGTTCGGTTGGGAAACTATCACCGAAGCACTTAAGTATGGTGGTGTTACTAACATGTTGGACCGTTTGTCCAACCCTGCCAAGATCAAAGCTTTTGACCTGTCTGAAGAATTGAAAGTCATCATGCGTCCGCTTTACAACAAGCACCAGGACGACATCATGGACGGTACTTTCTCTAGCACTATGATGGCTGACTGGGCTAACGACGACGTTAACCTACTAGGCTGGCGTGCCGACACAGCAGAAACTGCATTTGAAAAAATGCCTGCTGGTGATGTAGAAATCTCTGAGCAAGAATACTTCGACCACGGCATCCTCATGGTTGCTATGGTTAAAGCCGGTGTTGAATTGGCTTTCGAAACCATGACTGCTGCTGGCATCATCGCGGATTCTGCTTACTACGAGTCTTTGCACGAAACGCCACTTATCGCTAACACCATTGCGCGTAAGAAGTTGTACGAAATGAACGCCACTATCTCTGACACTGCAGAATACGGTTGCTACCTGTACAACCACGCTTGTTTGCCACTACTAGGCGATTTCATGAAGGACATCAGCACCGACGTTATCGGTCGTGGCCTAAGCATGGACGACACTGGTGTTGATAACGCGCGCTTGATCGAAGTGAACGCAGCCCTACGTGCACACCCAGTTGAAGCCATCGGCTCCGAACTGCGTGGTTACATGGCTGACATGAAGAAGATTGTATAATCCACTGGATTAAACAATAAATAAAAAGCCAGGTTCGCCTGGCTTTTTTGTAGGTCGGACTTTAGTCCGACAACAGCACGTCGGATTAAAACCCGACCTACAAAATAACGTGAGTAACACCATGACCATCACCGTCGAAAACTTAAGCGTTGATTTTGACCAACGCTTCCAGTTGCACAATATCAACTGGGCCATTGAAGACCAGCACCACTGGGTGATTACGGGTACCAATGGTGCCGGGAAATCCGCTTTGGCAGCCTCCTTAGCAGGCGCAGGTGATATTACCGATGGTCAAATCAGTGGTTTACCAGAACGCATTGGCGTGGTGTCCTTTGAGGCACAAGAAGAGCTGATCGACAAGGAACGTAAGAAAGACGACGCCGATATCATGGACATTATCAGCGAAGGCACACCAGTTCGAGATATCATTTTTAATGATTGCCTCGACCCTGACACTGCCCATGCCATGATCGCTAAGTTCGAACTTGAATATATTCTAGACCGCGCCTTTCGCAAACTATCCACGGGCGAATCTCGCAAGGTGATGATTATTCGCGCCCTGTCCTGCAAGCCACAATTATTGTTGCTAGACGAACCTTTTGACGGCCTTGATGCAGATACATTAGCCATGCTGCAAGGTTATTTAAACGAACTAGTCACCAAAGTACCCATGGTGCTAATACTCAACCGTTTTGACGAGATCCCCGAGTTCATTACCCATATTGCCTATATGGACCAAGGCGAATTACAACATCAGGTAGACAAGTCTGACCAAGAGGCTTACGACAACCTCTATCAGCTGTTACATATCAAGACTTCAGATCTTGATATTCCAGAAGCCGAAGCCGAGTCGGCTATTCCCAAACTACCGATGGATCAGCCCCTAGTAAAACTGACTGACTTAACCATCAAGTACGATGAATTTAAGCTCATCGACCAACTTAACTGGACCATTGAACGCAACCAGCACTGGCAGCTTAGCGGTCCTAATGGCTCGGGCAAGACCGCCATCTTGTCCATCATCAATGGCGATCACCCACAATGCTACACCAACGACATATTTGTGTTTGGCTTTAAGCGTGGCAGTGGTGAAAGCATCTGGCAGATTAAGCAATTTATTGGTTACGTATCCACTGCCCTACAGTGGGAATACCGCGTACAAATAAGCCTACGCAATGTCATTATTTCTGGTTTCCATGACAGCATTGGCTTGTACACCAAGGCCTCTGACCAAGAAAAGAAAATTGCCGACCAGTGGTTGGCCGTGCTGGGCATGAGCGACCGTGCAGACACCCCTTTCCAAAAACTGTCCTATGGTGACCAGCGCTTATTATTGATTGCCCGCGCCATGGTCAAGCACCCACCTCTGTTAATTCTAGATGAACCCTGCTTAGGTTTAGATGATATGAACCGTCAGTTGGTATTAGCCTTGATCGAAAAGATCTGCTCTGGTAGCGAAACTTCGGTGATTTATGTGAATCACCATGCGGAAGATAAAATCGCTGGTATTGATAACTTCTTGGCTTTGGAACAACGTCAAAAATGACATTAAACAGATGGCAGCGCTGGCTACGTGATCTACTGATCTTTGCCGTCATCATGCTCGCTATCCAGTGGTGGCAAGCACGGGATTTACCGAAACAGGTCGTTGCACCAGACCTGACAGGAATAAGTCTATCGGGCCAGCCAATGGCTTTATCTGACTGGCACGGCCAGCCTGTTCTGGTACATTTTTGGGCCACCTGGTGTCCGATTTGCCGCATGGAAGAAGACAGCATCGACAGCATTGCCGAAGACTACCCCGTCATTGCTGTAGCCACATCCTCCGGCACACCAACAGAAATCGCATCCTATTTGCGCAAACAAGGCTTGAACTTCCCGGTGATGCTGGACTGGTCAGGCGAGTTGGCACAGCGCTGGAATGCCCATGGCGTCCCCGCCACCTTTGTTGTGAACAGCCAAGGTGAAATCACCTACGCTACCATGGGCTATTCAACAGAATTAAGATTGCGCTGGCATTTATACCTAGCCGAATAATCACCCACCTCTATTTACATCATCAACCTGCTCATTAAGAGTCCACAGGTCATAAAGTATACCCAGCAAGAATACACCGCCAGTAAGCAACCATATCAAGCCAGAAAACCATTTACCCAAATAAAACCTGTGTAATCCAAAAATGCCAAGGAAGGTTAACAATAACCAAGTGATATTATAATCCTTGTTGCCTGTTAAGTAGGTTTCATCGGCATCCCGATCCATACCGGGTATAAGAAACAAATCCACTAGCCAGCCAATACCGCATAGCCCAAGAGTGAAGAAGTAAATGGTCCCCGAGATTGGCCTACCAAAATAAAAACGATGGAAGCCCAAAAAACCAAATATCCATAAAATATAGCCAATCAACATACTATGGGAATTATTATCAGGCTGCATACTTTCTCCTTTAATCCGATTTACCGACCCATTACCACTACTCTAAGCAAAGCACAAATTTATCAAATTGCTAAAGCACAGACTCCTAAGCAGGCACCACACTGGCATGCAAGCTCAGTATTTGCCAACCACTATCCCCAAAACTCCACACTTCGCTAAAATAACGGTTGTGAGCGGCATTCGCATTTGCATGAATACGACCTTCACCGGTCACATAGCAATGGCTACCAAGGAATTGGTAACTAGCTGAGAGATCTTCACGATGCGCCTCAGAGGGAAACCAGCTATCGCTATCAACACGCTCTTGAATGAGCTTATAGCGTTGACAGGTGTCTTCTATTCCCAAAACAGAGATATAGGTAAATCCCTTAGCTTCGACTTTTAGCAGATAATCTAGGTCAGCCGCGAAATAGGCCTTATACCAATCTCCACGAATCTGTGCCAACGATTCTTGATTTAATTGCTGTCCTTGCTGCATAACTCACTACCTTTTAGTTTTCTTCAGTCATAAAAAAAGAGCTCTATCAAGAACCCTTTTTATCACACTATTACCTAGCGCTGAAATAGTGTGGATATAAGACTAAGCTAAAACCAAGTTATCTCTATGTATCAGCTCAGGTTCATTATCGTACCCCAAGACACTAGCAATCTGATTGCTTGGCACACCACAAATTTGCGCAGCTTCACGGGCCTTATAATTAATCAAACCACGGCCAATAACTTCGCCTTGCGGATCTTTAATTTGCACCATTTCACCGCGGGAGAAATCACCCTCTACCTTAGTAACACCAACAGACAATAAACTCTTGCCTTGTTGCTTTAGCACTTGTACCGCGCCTGCATCCAGCCACACCTCACCTTTAGCCTGTAAGTGGCCAGCTAACCATTGCTTGCGCGCCACTAAAGGTTCTTGATCTGGAGTAAATAAGGTACCAAGCATTTCGTCTTCACGCAAACGCAGAAGGATATTTTCTTCACGACCGTTGGCCACAATAGTTTGGGTACCAGAACGTGCCGCTAGCTTAGCCGCCTGTACCTTGGTGAACATACCGCCACTACCGAGCACACCGCCTTTGTTGCTAGCCATAGCATCTAGACTAGGGTCGCCAGCTTGCACTTGAGTCAGCAACTTGGCATCAGCATGATGACGTGGATCTTTATCGCACAGACCATCTTGGTCCGTCAGGATTACGAGTAGATCAGCATGTACCAAGTTGGCCACAAGCGCAGCCAAGGTATCGTTGTCACCAAACTTAATTTCGTCAGTTACGACAGTGTCATTCTCATTGATGATCGGCACTACACCGTAGCCAACTAGGGCTTGCAGTGTGGCGCGGGCATTAAGGTAACGCTTGCGGTTAGATAAGTCATCATGAGTCAGGAGAATTTGCGCCGTATGCTGACCATGGCGGCCAAAATTGCGCTCATAGCACTGCACTAGACCCATTTGGCCTACCGCAGCTGCCGCTTGTAGGTTATACACCTCGGTTGGGCGCTTATCCCAACCTAGGCGCACCATGCCTTCGGCAATAGAGCCAGAGGACACGAGCACCAGCTCAACACCACTGGCACAAAGAGACGCTAGCTGATCTACCCAGCCAGCAATGGCCTGGGTATCCAGACCTTTACCATCATCGGTAAGTAGCGCACTACCAACCTTGACTACCCAACGTTGGCTAGATGCACCAACAGTGCGTTTACTCATAGACGTATTCGACCTCTACATCGTAATCGTCATCATCAAAGTCGTCATCTTGATCGACGCCTTCTTTTTCTGCTCGACGCTTCTGAGCACGAGCCAACTTAAGCTGCTGTACGCGTTGGCGCGCTTCTTCTTCTAGGCGAGCCTTTAGATCTTCTTCGGCTGCGGCTGCTTCTGGATCTTCTTCCATACGCAGTTCCCAGTCCTCGATGAAGTTCATCATGGTCTTGGCTAGGTCGTCGGTGCCAGTTTTGGCAATAGCAGAAATTTGGAATACAGGGCCTTTCCAGTCAAGGGCGTCAATGACTGCCTGACAGCGCTCTTGCTGCTCGTCTTCTGGCACCATATCCAGCTTATTAAGCACCAACCAGCGCTCACGCTCGGCCAGTGCTGGGCTGAACTTTTCTAGTTCACGCACGATAACTTGTGCAGACTCAGCTGGCTCAACACCATCCCAAGGCGCCATGTCGACTAGATGCAACAAGATGCGGGTACGGGACAAGTGCTTAAGGAATTGAATACCCAAGCCTGCGCCTTCTGCAGCACCTTCAATCAAACCAGGGATATCAGCAATTACAAAGCTGCGGTGGCTCTGAATAGCAACCACACCCAAGTTAGGAGTTAGGGTAGTAAACGGATAGTTAGCTACTTTTGGCTTAGCCGCAGACACAGAACGGATAAAGGTGGACTTACCAGCATTAGGCAAACCCAACAAACCTACGTCCGCTAATACCTTCAGCTCTAGGCGTAAGTTACGCTTTTCACCAGGACTACCGTTGGAGGTTTGGCGAGGTGCACGGTTAACACTGGACTTAAAACGTGTGTTACCCAAACCATGGAAGCCACCTTGGGCTACCTTTACTATCTGACCATCTGTAGTCAGGTCACCCAAGAGCTCATCCGTATCACGGTCAACAATGGTGGTACCCACAGGTACAGTTAGGGTCATGTCTTCACCACCACGGCCAGTACAGTCACTGCCCATACCGTTTTGACCATTTTGCGCTTGATAGCGCGGCTGAAAACGGTAATCAATAAGGGTGTTCATGTTTGCGTCAGCGACTACAAAAACACTACCGCCATCACCGCCGTCACCGCCATCAGGGCCACCACGAGGGATATATTTCTCACGTCTAAAGCTCAGGCAACCGTTGCCACCTTTACCTGCTTCTACTATGACGTTTGCTTCGTCGACGAACTTCATGTTTTTCCTCCGCTGGACGCAGTTCTGCGTGGATGCGTAATTATACCTGACTTGAAATCGTCATGGCGAGCAAAGCACGGCAATCTTCTTGAACCATGCACTTTGTTCTGCTTAGATTGCCACGGCCTTCGGCCTCGCAATGACAGCAGCTAATGCTTTACATCTCGCAATGACATATATGAATAGTCAAAAAAAAAGCCCCGTCGAACGGAGCTTTTTTACAATCTAAAGAATGATTAAGCTGGTACGATGGAAACGTAACGGCGATTCTTTGGACCTTTAACTTCGAACTTTACAGTTCCGTTAGAAGTGGCGAACAAAGTATGATCTTTGCCACAACCTACGTTAGCACCAGGGTGGAACGCGGTACCGCGCTGACGCACTAGGATGTTACCTGCAGTAACAACCTGACCGCCGTAGCGCTTAACGCCGAGGCGTTTACTTTCGGAATCGCGTCCGTTACGAGTACTACCACCTGCTTTTTTATGAGCCATGGATTATCTCCTCCGCTTAGGCACTAATGCCAGTAATCTTAACTTCGGTGTACCACTGACGGTGACCCATCTGTTTCATGTGGTGCTTACGACGCTTGAACTTCATGATGCGTACTTTTTTGCCACGGCCGTGAGACACGACTTCAGCAGAAACTTTAGCGCCAGCAACAACTGGTTCGCCAATCTTAACGTCATCACCGTTAGCAACCAACAATATACGATCGAAATCGATAGTGCCGCCTACTTCAGTATTCAGCTTTTCTAGCTTAAGGGTTTCACCCTCTTCTACACGGTGCTGCTTGCCACCGCTGACAATAACTGCGTACATTTCTTTCTCCAATTTGTGCTAATCCGGCTACTGAAAAAGGCCTGCTGCTAATAGCGCCCCTTTTAACAAAATCAATAAAGACCTTGATAAGGTTTGCCATATGACAGGGAGCCAAAGGTGGACTAGTCACAGGGGGCCAAATTATACGCAACTTACATTCCTGATACAAGTCAGAAAACAATTAAATTACTAGTCTATTTCGCCTTTAAATAGCGCCCATACGGGCTTGTCACCTTGACATAAGAGCAGCAGCTCTCTAGCATTGCCAACTCCATTAGCAAGTAAGCACAAGCTATCATGCAAGCTGCCGATTTATACAAGCCAGTCGCTGTCGACTTTAAGCAAGTAGACCAAGCCATTTTTAAGCACCTGGACTCTAATGTCCCTTTGGTGGAAAAAATTGGTGAGTATATTATCGATAGCGGTGGCAAACGCTTGCGCCCATTACTAGCCTTACTTGCAGCTCGTGCCTGTGGCTATGAAGGCGATCAACATGTCACCTTGGCAACGGTCATCGAATTCATCCACACCGCCACCTTATTACACGACGATGTAGTCGACACTTCAGATTTACGTCGCGGCAAGCCTACCGCAAACAATAAGTGGGGCAACTCCTCTAGCGTACTAGTTGGCGATTTTTTGTATTCCCGCTCCTTTCAACTATTAGTTGAAATTGGCAACCTGCCAGTTATGGGTACTTTGTCCAATGCCACCAGCATTATTGCTGAAGGTGAAGTACTACAACTATTGAACGCGAAAAACCCAGATACTAGCGAAGCCGATTACCTGCACGTTATTCTTGGCAAGACTGCCATGCTATTTGAAGCAGCCTGCAAAACTGGCGCCCAACTAGCCCAAGCAACTGACGAAGAAGTTGAAGGCCTGCGCTTATTTGGTCGTCACTTGGGCATTGCCTTCCAACTGATCGACGATCTTATGGATTATACCGGCGATCAGGAAACCATGGGCAAGAACGTCGGTGACGATCTTGCCGAAGGCAAGCCAACACTACCTTTGATTCACGCCATGGCCACCGGTAGCGACGAAGAACGCAACCTGATTCGCAAAGCCATTCGCAAAGGCGACACGGACCAGCTACCGCAAATCCAAGCCATCATCGAACGCTGCGGCTCCCTAGACTACACCCAAAAAATGGCCCAACTAGAAACCGAAAAAGCCATTGCCGCGCTTGATATTCTGCCCGCAACCGAATTTAGCCAAAGCCTTGCTGGCATCTGCCAACTGGCCCTTGGCCGCCAAAACTAACCTCTCTTCTAACTACCCCTAAAGACCAGTGCTAAAAAGCAGCATCGCACGCCAATTGCTGGTATAATCTTGCACTTTGATTTAGGCAATATGGAAATCACCGATGAGTATGCCCTCTTCTTTTAATCGTGACGAACTTCTATCCTGCGGCCATGGCGAAATGTTTGGCCTAGGCAACGCCCGTCTTCCTGTTGGCAATATGCTAATGATGGACCGGATTACTCACATTTCTGCCGATGGTGGCGAGCACGGCAAAGGCGAAATCATCGCCGAGCTAGACATCAATCCAGATCTTTGGTTCTTTGATTGTCACTTCCCAACTGACCCGGTAATGCCTGGCTGTCTTGGCTTAGACGCCATGTGGCAGATCGTTGGCTTCTTCTTGGGCTGGAAAGGCAACAAAGGTCGCGGACGCGCTCTAGGCGCTGGCGAAGTAAAATTCTTTGGCCAGGTTCTACCTACTGCCAAAAAAGTAACTTACAAGATCACCATGAAGCGCCTAATTGAGCGCAAATTGGTTATGGGCATCGCTGATGCCAGCATGGAAGTTGATGGCCGCGAGATATACTCCGCCAAAGACTTGCGCGTTGGCCTATTCACCAGCACCGAAGACTTCTAAACCAGTCCTCAACTCGCCCCACTAAACAACATACACACTTAGCCGGCTTGACTCCATCAAGGTGTCAGGCCGCATGCAAAACAACAAGAGGTTTATTATGCGTCGCGTAGTCGTAACCGGTATGGGTATTGTGTCTTGCCTTGGCAAGAACAAAGAAGAAGTACTGACATCCCTACAAGAAGGCAAGTCTGGCATTAGCCATCAGCCTGAATATGCAGAACTAGGTTTCAAGAGCCACATCGCTGGCAGCATTGATATGGACTTTAGTGAAGTCATTGATCGTAAATTGCTACGCTTTATGGGCGACTCTGCAGCTTACTCTTATTTATCCATGCAAGAAGCTATTGCTGATGCAGGCTTGACCGATGATCAAGTATCCAACGTACGCACTGGCTTGATTGCCGGTTCTGGTGGTGCATCTGCCGCCAACATCGTTGAAGCAGCTGACGGCATGCGAGCCAAAGGCTTACGCCGCGTTGGCCCATACCGCGTAACCCGCACCATGGGCAGCACTGTATCTGCATGTTTGGCCACGCCATTCAAGATCAAGGGTGTTAACTACTCCATCACTTCTGCTTGCTCGACCAGTGCTCATTGTATTGGCAACGCCATGGAGCTTATCCAGCTTGGCAAGCAAGACGTGATTTTTGCTGGTGGTGGTGAAGAACTACACTGGACACAAACTGTATTGTTTGACGCCATGGGCGCCCTATCCAGCAAGTACAACGATGCCCCAGAAACTGCCTCCCGTGCTTATGATGCCAACCGTGACGGTTTTGTTATTGCTGGCGGTGGTGGCATGCTAGTTATCGAAGAACTAGAACACGCTAAAGCTCGTGGCGCTAAGATCTATGCCGAGTTAGTTGGCTACGGTGCAACTTCTGACGGCCACGACATGGTTGCCCCATCTGGCGAAGGTGCAGCACGTTGCATGCAACAAGCCATGGGCACTATTGGTGACCTATCTATCGACTACATCAATGCTCACGGCACCAGCACCCCGGCTGGCGACATCCAAGAACTTCGAGCTGTTAAAGAGGTGTTTGGCGACAACTGCCCACGCGTTACTTCTACCAAGTCGTTGTCTGGCCACTCTCTAGGTGCAGCTGGCGTGCAAGAAGCCGTTTACAGCTTATTGATGCAAGAGAACAACTTTATTGCTGCTTCGGCTAACATCACCGAACTAGACGAAGGCGCCGACGGCATGCCTATCGTGACAGAAAAGCAAGAAGGCGTTGACCTAACCACTATCATGTCCAACAGCTTCGGCTTTGGCGGCACTAACGCCAGCTTGGTATTCACTAAGTACGTTGATTAATACATACTAGCCAGAACTATTCTGGCAGTACAAAAAAAGGCCTGATGAGTGATTATCAGGCCTTTTTTATGGCTTCATTTTACAGTCTCATTGCGAGCGTAGCGTGGCAATCTTTTCAACCTGGCACTTCGTCTGCTAGACGCTGCCGCTCTGCTACGCAGCTCGCAATGGCGTTAGCTTGGCAGATCTATCTCTGCCAAGTTAGTCTCCAGCCAAGTCACCATCTGTGCGTGCAACTCCTTACTAGAATCAGCCACAATAGGCGCTCCAATACGCACGCGCACCAAACCTGGGCGCTTCACCCAGCTCTTAGGAGGTGATAGGTGACCACTGTTCTGCACGATAGGCAAAATCGGTGCTCCGGCTTTGTTAGCCAACATAGCAGCACCTTTAGTACAGGGCCCTAGTGGCCCCGGCATAGTACGCGTACCTTCTGGGAATATCAGCACTGATATACCATTGCGCAAACGCTCACAACCCTGCTCTGCTAGCTGCTTCAAGGCGTTGGTTTTTTTGTTGCGATCAATAGCAATAGGGTTCAGCATAGCCAGAGCCCAACCAAAGAAAGGAATCTTTAATAACTCTTTCTTTAATACGGTACTTATGGGAATCCCCATAGTTAACAAATAAAAGGTTTCCCAATCACCTTGGTGATTGCAAGCGACAACCATAGCTTGCTTACGATCCAAGTGTTCTTTGCCTTCTATCTGAAAACGAATACCACACAACCAACGCATGGCATAAATAATACTCAAATTACAAAACCGCACAAACACAAAACGGTAGTGACGTTTCACCACAGGCGCGGTAACTACCAGCACCGCAGAAGCAAATATTGAGATCAATACAAGATAGAGATAAAACAGTATTGAACGAATAGCGGGCATCATTAACCACCTGTTACCGGTGGGAAGAATGCCACTTCCGCATTAGCGGCAACTTGCGTAGCCGCTGTAGCCATCACCTGATCCACGGCTACCAACACTTGATCGTCCAACAACAAGTCTTGCCATGCGGGCTGCTCAGTCACTAGCTTCTGCTTAAGATCAGCCACGGTTTTCGCATCGGCCATTTGCACTTGCAGCTGACCACATTGCAACTCTTCTTTGAGACGCCCAAAAAACAATACGCTAACCATTATGCTGGCTCCACCTGCCAATGGCCGCTTTTACCGCCCATTTTTTCTAGCACGCGCATACCACTAATAGTCATGCCACGATCCACTGCCTTGCACATATCGTATAGAGTAAGAGCGGCAGTAGACGCGGCACATAATGCTTCCATTTCTACCCCAGTGCGGCCATTAAGCTTACACATGCTAGTGATGCGCACCCGATTACGTTCAATTTCTGGCTCTAACTCTACAGTTACTTTACTGAGCATCAAGGGATGGCATAGGGGAATCAAATCACTGCAACGCTTGGCTGCTTGAATACCTGCAATACGAGCCACCGCCAAGACATCACCTTTTTTATGAGAACCGCTAGTAATCAAAGCCAGGGTTTCAGGCAACATTTCTACAAAAGCTTCCGCTCGCGCCACACGCGTGGTGACATCCTTTTCTGATACATCCACCATATGTGCATGACCAGCACTATCTAGGTGTGTTAATTTTGACATCTATTTATCTTCCTGCAATGCTTGTTGTCGCTTTAATGGGTTTGCATACATGGCAATCATTTGCTCACGTTGCTCTGCATTTAGACCAGCCATACGGGCCTCCAATTTATGGACCGCAGGGTGGCTTTTACCTTGCTGGATAGCTACTGCCGCTGCGTTGGTATCATGGGCGTGGTAATTAGTAGCGATCGACTTATCCAGCCAGGCGACAAGATCTTCCGGGGTTTCTACACCACCATCCAAAGGCTTGCCAAAAGCGACATGCACTCTGCCTTTTTCCCCAACAATACCCTTTACAATACTAGTAATATCTTCAAATTCACCCTTGATGTAAGTGCCGTCATTGGCCAAGGCTGCCAACTCTTTAGCTTTGGCACAATCACAAGGGTCCAGCTGATAAGCAATGGAAACCGGCACGATATGCAGACTATTTACATAGTCAGCATAGGACTGGCCTGACTTCTTTTTACACATATACAGCATTTTCATGACGGCCGGCTCCGACACATCGATACCGTCCTTAGCGCGACCTTCGCTCTGGGCGATCCAGATATTATGCCCCGTATGCACCGACTCATCGATGTAACTCGATAAGTCCATATAAGCCTTCATCTTCTCTCGCACACCAGAAGCACTGCGCTTCACAATAAAACACTTATTCAGGCGCATGATATCGCTAACATAAGGTTTCTTAAGCAGATTATCACCAATGGCAATACGGCCAGTCTCTAGGTCATTGGTATACAGCCCCCAATAAACTAGCGCCGGATCCATAGCAATATCACGATGGTTAGAAATAAACAGATAGGCATTATCAGATTGTAGATTCTCAAGTCCGCTATAGGTTAACTCATCAACACTGGACTTGATCATACGGCGCATATATTTGCTCACCAGCCTTTGCCAACTATCAATATCTCTTACGTCTTTGACTTCCTTCGCGATTACCATACGCACCAGAGGTCGCAAGGCAAAGCCTAAGAATTTATTTAAGGTTGGAAACTTATAGTTGGCAATGGCACCCAACAGCTCCTCATCATGCAACAAACGTTCAACAACAGCAGGTACTTCGTCGTCGTTATACGGTCGAATATCTGCATAGAGATCTTGGCTAGTCATAATTATTATCTTTGTTATCCGCCAGTGGCATTCATAAATCGTAAAATTTGTGGCTCTTCGCTTAAGTCAAAATAGTGACGCTCTGGCTTCAACGACATAGCCTTAACAATCGCCACCTTCACTGGCTCTATGGCACCCGGTTCGGCACGCATAACCGGCAACAAATCAACGCTATGCTCATTACCAAGGCACAGCAGGAGCCGCCCCTCTGCGGTAACACGCACACGGTTACAGTCAGCACAAAAGTTATGGGTATGTGGTGAAATAAAGCCGACTCGAATATCGCTATCTGCCATTTGAAAATAGCGTGATGGGCCTGCCGTCTTTTGCGCCATTGGCAGTAAAGGATAACGCTCCTCAATAGCTTCCATAACCTCATCACTCGAACAGAAGCTCAAAGCCCGATCATGGCTATCTATATTACCTAATGGCATCTCTTCGATATAGGCAATATCTAACTGTTTATCGCGGGCGTATTCTAATAAATCCAATACTTCATCTTGGTTACTACCCTTCATAACGACGGCATTAATTTTGATATGCTCAAAGCCCTGTTCACGAGCCGCATCAATACCAGCCAACACCTTGTTTAGGTCACCGTTGCGAGTCATAGCTTTAAAACGATCAGCGCGCAAGGAATCTAGACTTACATTAAGTCGTGTCACACCAGCTTGCTTAAGGGTCTCGCTGTAGCGTACCAACTGAGAACCATTAGTGGTAATCAACAGTTCTTCCAAACCTGGCAAGTTACCGATATTAGTCAAATGATCCATAAGACCACGACGCACCAGCGGTTCGCCGCCAGTAAGACGAATACGTTTAACACCTAGTTCGGTAAAGGCTCGTGACAAGAGTTCGATTTCTTCAATCGACATAATCTCTTCACGGGGCAAAAAGGTCATTTCTTCAGCCATACAGTAAACACAGCGAAAATCACAACGATCCGTCACTGATATACGCACGTAATCTACGGTACGCCCAAAATCATCTATTAACTGTTGACTCATAATATTCTTAAACAACCAAATGGTGGTGTATAAATTAACGCGCTATTATACCTCGATACGAGGCACTCAAGATACTTTGCTATTGGCCATCTTCTCAGCTTCCTCGGCCGCGACCAAATCAGCTGCAGCAAGACTGTTAATGACCTTAACTAGACCAGAACGCCAAGGTCGCTGACGGATACCAAAGGTACCCAGGATTTTATTGCAATCCAATGCAGTATAGCCGGGGCGTGGTGCCTGAGCCTGCCAGTCTTCACTGCTAACGGCAGTCACTTTTTCAGCAACAGTCTGTGGTTGATGCTTCACCGCTGCCAAGATAGCGTCGGCAAAGCCCTTCCAAGTCACTATTTCGGCACCACTGTAATGATAGGTGCCCCATACCTCAATACCACAACTTATTTGCTGAATCATCGCTAACAGAACGCGGGCCACATCTACGGCATCCGTAGGGCAACCACACTGATCGCCCACAGCAACAACCTTTGCTTCGCTACGAATTTGCTTCAAGGTCCGTAAGACAAAATTATTACCACGTGAACTAAACACCCAACCAACGCGTAAAATGATATGTTGCGGGCAATTTTCTCGCACCAGCTCTTCGCCAGCTGATTTACTATGGCCAAATATATTGATGGGGTTAACGGTTGCCGCCTCATTAATCGGCAAAGGCCTCATACCGTCAAACACGTAATCAGAGGACAGGTGCAGTAAAGGCACGCCAAATTCCGCACAGGCACTGGCTATGTTAGCCGCACCATCGCGATTTATACGGTAGGCTTCGTCTGGATTTTTTTCGGCTAAGTCGACGACGGAATAACTGGCACAGTTCACCACAAACTTTGGTTTGTGTTTAGAAACAACCTTATGTATTTGAGCTAAATCGGATAAATCGAGGTTTTTGGCATCAAACCAAACCACCGACATACCCATTTTCAATGCTCGCTGACAAACCGCCGCACCAACTTGCCCTTTGGCACCGGTGACTAAAATTTTAATCAATGCAAAAACCCATATTTAGGAGTACTGACATAGCACCAATGGTATCATAATCACACCTACGGCAGAACTCACCCATATCAATATTCACCCAAGACTCAGCTTTATAAAACTAAGGATAATATATGTAGCCTCTAGCGTTACTAGGTTATATTTCTGGCTTGCTGCACCAGCAATAAATACACAGTGGATAAAGCAAACCCGGCTAAAGTGCCCCATACAATACCCAGCCACGGATAGGCAAAACTGACGACAATGGTATATATCACCAAAGACACCAAACCCAGTGGATAAGCCTTGATACTGTAGGTCAGTAAACTAGCACCATAGTGATAATGCAGAATTAAAAACAACGGAAAAGCCGCCACCGGAAACCCCGCTAACAAACCTGCCCATTCGGGACCGACCAAAGCTGCCAGCCCCGTGATTAGCAACACACTTATGGACGCTAACGCACCACGAAAGAGCAGATCCAACCAACTAGCTTGGGCTTTATGTTGAGTTACTAGCTTAGGCACGCCTGCCATGCGCCAAGCGGCCAACATAATCACTACAAAGGTGACAAGAACACTCACCAAAAAAGGCATGCTTAGCTGGTGTAGCACATAGGACACTAACAAGAACGCTAAAATGCCAGCAGTGCTAGCAAGCACCACTGACACAACATTATTCCATCTAGCCTGCTTAGCCAATTGCCAATATATCAAAGCCATTATCACGTTGGCAGCCAAACCGCCCACTGCATATTGAGCAGCTTGAGCAGCAAACTCCACCCCTTGCTCAACAGCTAGAAAGTATAAAACAATGGCGATACCCAGTGGATAGCCAGCCAATAAGCCAGCCCAACGCGCACTAAGTCGCTCGGCAACCAAGCTAAGGCTAATCACCACCAACAAAGTAATAACAATTTTTAACATCAGCATCGCTTAATTCCATTCACCCACTAATTCAATACACGTCAAACTAACTGCACCAGTTCAGACTTACGCTGGATCTTCAATTTACTAAAGGCCCACTTTTTATAAGTCACTACCGTGACCTCAGCCAAATCCAACGTTTGACCGATGGTTTTAGCAGCATGCCCCTTTAATAGCAACTCACAGATTTGCGCTTCGCGTTCCTATAAGCCAGTTTAACAGCTTCTTCAGCATGAATAGCCGTGGTATCAAACAAGGGCATAGTGGCAATACAAGATAAATAACAGTGATACGGAAGCCATAAAAAAACCCGCGTTTTCGCGGGTTTCTATAAACGCATTTGTTATCAGTTATTCCACTCTTAAACCGATATGTTCAGCGGTTTTCAATGACACTAGGCGAGAGCCTGTAGGCAAGCCATTATGCTCTGCATAACCGTTAACAGCTCGTTCAGTCATGGGACCATAAACCCCGTCAATTGGACCTGCGTAATTACCCGCCTTCTTTAATAAACGCTGCAATTGCGTGATCGTTTGAGAAGTCATGTTATCTTCACAAAGCACCTCTTCCCAAGTCAAACTAGTTTCTGAGGTTTTCTCAGAACGCGCGACATCTTTATATACCGCAGCAGTTTGTTTGCGAACTTCGCGCTCCGGAGTTACTACCTGACGCACCATAACCGTTTTATATTCTGCCGGAACAGTGATAGTACGTGTTGTCGCAGGCTGATCAACTACGCGCTTGGTTATTGTTGTATATTCTGCTGGATGATTTTCCTCTATTGTACGGGCCGCTGTTTTCAACACTTGCTTGGTAATGGTCCGGTAAGAAGCAGGCACTTCTACTAAACACATAATTTCACCGGTACCGTTATCAATTTTGGTTTCTAAAGCACTGCTTTGAAAACCTGCACCACGTTTCCATACTGTATGAGCAGGCTTATCTAGCACCCTTTCAACCACTGTTTCATATACCGCTGGCACGGTCTCTAAATGCGTATGTGCAGCGCTTGTAATTACCTGTTCGTTAACCGTTTTGTAAGTAGCAGGGACAATTTCTAATTTCTCATAAGCGGCTTTGACAACCACACGCTGAGCAACGTTCTTATATTTAGCAGGTGCAATAGTCACTTGCTCAGATGCCGGCGTGATCAAAACTTTATCTGTTATTGTTTTGTAGCTTGCCGGTATCAATACGCGAGAATAACAATATCCTAATTCGGCATTGGGTGGAAATAATGAGCTATCGACAGCCGCCGAGGCCAACTTAGCTGTAGCAGGCTGAGCGGCTTGCAATTCCGCAGACTGCTTTTGCATTTTAAGCTCAGCTAGTTGCGCTTCAAGCTCTTGCTGCTGCAGTGCATGCGTTTGATCTTTTTTCGACATCTTTTTTTCAAATTCTTCTTGCTGCTGCATCACCACTTGGTCATGCTCAGATTGAGGAATGGTTTGGCAGCCCGCTAGCACAAATACCGTACTTAACAGAACCCCAGCAAACACTGGCTTTTTCATCATGGTGTTCTCCGAAAGGTTTAGAAATAGGTATCAGTACATCCATGCGAGTCACAAACTAACTTGACCACAATAAAGAACCCAGAAACATTAATAGCTTATTCATAATAGCTTATTTATCAATATTTTCAGGAATTACTTAGCATTTTTATCATTTATTCGATAAATAAGCCCTGAAAGCAACTCTCTTTAGCGCCTACCTACAAGCTAGCCACCAACAAGAGCCAGCCTTACAGCTTCTTCAGCATGAATAGCCGTGGTATCAAACAAGGGCATATCCGTATGTTGAGGTTGTAGCAACATAGTAATTTCGGTACAACCTTCAATAACGGCTTGCACACCGGCACTGCGCATCTGCTCAATTTGTTGTAAGTAGATCTCGCGGGAATCATCATTAACCACACCAAGGCAGAGCTCAGTGAAAATGATACGATTAACCTCATCACGTCCTGCCTTATCAGGCACGATCACTTCAATGCCTGCTGCCTCGATACGCTCCTTGTAAAATACCTGCTCCATAGTATAGGCCGTACCCAATAAGCCAACTTTGGTGACACCAGCATCACGCAAACGTGTAGCCGTGGCGTCGGCTAGGTGCAACAAAGGTATTTGTATGTACTCACTTACCTGCGCAGCCACCAAATGCATTGTGTTAGTACAAATCAGCAAAAAATCAGCACCAACCAACTCTAAACCACGAGCCGCTTCACCCAAGATTTCACCGGCACGCTGCCAATCCCCTGCTCGCTGCAAAGTTTCGATTTCTTCAAAGTCGACACTATGTAAAACAATCTTGGCTGAGTGCAAACCACCCAACTGCTGCCTAACCAACTCATTAATTGAACGATAATAAAGCGCTGTACTTTCCCAGCTCATACCGCCAAGCATGCCGATTGTTTTCATACTGTTTCTCTAAATTTAAAACACAAAAAAGCCACGTTTAACGTGGCTTTACAGTATCTAAAGTGTTGAATAAATAGTCCAGCCTTTAAAACGGAATGTCATCATCAAAGTCGCTATCAAAACCGCCAGGCTGTTGCTGAGGTTGTTGTGGTGCACTTTGTGGAGCACGCTGCTGAGGCGCAGATTGCTGGTAGTTTTGCTGAGGTGCGGATTGCTGCTGGAAGCCGCCGCCTTGTTGTCCGCCTTGCTGAGGAGCGTAACCGCCCTGTTGACCACCTTGCTGACCGCCTTGGCGACTGTCTAGCATCTGCATTTCAGAGGCAACGATTTCTGTGGTGTAACGCTTTACGCCATCTTGTTCCCACTGACGGGTACGCAGTGAACCTTCTACGTAGATCTTGGAACCCTTGCGTACGTATTCGCCAGCAATTTCAGCTAGACGATTAAAAAATACCACGCGGTGCCATTCTGTACGTTCTTGAGGCTGACCGGTTTGCTTGTCTTTCCAAGATTCGGAAGTTGCTAAAGTAAGGTTGGTTACGGCGCCACCAGAAGGCATATAACGCACCTCCGGATCACCACCAACATTACCTACTAAAATTACTTTGTTTACGCCACGTGCCATGGTCTTCTCCTTACCGTATGGTTAATTTAGCTGCTGTACAATTTACATGTCATTACAGTGGGTATATCCGCAAAACTCAACTTTATGCGGGGGCTAAATTATAGCTATAGCTTGGCCATCTGGCAAAGGTAAATATACAAAAAATATATAAATGGAGCTTTGCCTATTTACCCAACAAGCTTCTATAATGGTTGGTTTGCAAAGCCAACGAAATAAGCTTATGGATACCATTCTGGTACGCGGTGCACGCACCCACAATCTGAAGAACATTGACCTAGACATTCCACGTGACAAGCTGGTGGTCATCACCGGCCTATCGGGTTCGGGTAAGTCTTCTTTGGCCTTTGATACTTTATACGCCGAAGGCCAACGCCGTTATGTAGAGTCACTATCCACCTACGCGCGCCAGTTCCTATCTATGATGGAAAAGCCCGATATCGATCATATCGAGGGCTTGTCTCCAGCTATTTCTATTGAGCAAAAATCCACCTCGCATAACCCTCGCTCTACTGTGGGTACTATTACCGAGATCTACGATTATCTGCGCCTGTTGTTTGCCCGTGCAGGTGAGCCTCGCTGCCCCGACCATGACCTGCCTCTAGCGGCACAAACCGTAAGCCAGATGGTAGATCAAGTTATCGCTTTACCAGAGGGCGAGCGCTTAATGCTTTTGGCACCTGTGGTGCAAAACCGTAAAGGTGAGCACTTACATACCTTGGATGAACTACGTGGCCAGGGTTTTATTCGTGCACGCATTGACGGCAAGCTGTATGACTTGGACGACACACCCGAATTAGAAAAGAACAAGAAGCACACCATCGAAGTAGTAGTTGACCGCTTTAAAGTAAAAGAAGGTCTAGAACTACGCCTTGCCGAGTCCTTCGAAACCGCTCTAAACCTTACTGATGGTATGGCCAAAGTGGCTTCTATGGACGATGACAAGGCCGAAGAAATTGTCTTTTCTTCACGCTTTGCCTGCCCGGAATGTGGTCACGCTATCAGCGAACTAGAACCACGCCTATTCTCCTTTAACAACCCCACTGGTGCCTGCCCTTCATGTGATGGTTTGGGCATACGCCAGTACTTTGACCCAAGCAAGGTAGTGCAACAGCCACTTAACAGTTTGGCAGAAGGTGCTATTCGCGGCTGGGACCGACGCTCCATGTATTACTTTGGCCTGCTCTCTGCTATGGGCAAGCACTATGGTTTCACTACGGATACAGCCTGGCAAGAATTACCAGACAAGGTACAAGACCTCGTCCTCTACGGTACAGGTAAGACCGATATTGAGTTTAATTACATCAATGACCGTGGCGATAAGATTTCTCGCAAGCATCCTTTTGAGGGTGTCATTAATAACATGCAACGCCGTTATCGCGAGACCGAATCCAACATGGTACGCGAAGACCTAGGCAAGTATTTAAATATGCAGCCTTGCCCAGACTGCGAAGGTTCTCGTTTACGTCGTGAAGCTCGCCATGTATTTATTGATGGTTTAAACCTACCGCAGATCACCCATAAGGCTGTGGGAGAAAGCGCTGCTTACTTTGCCGACTTAGTTCTACCCGGCAAGCAAGGCCAGATCGCTGACAAGATTTTAAAAGAAATCCGCTTACGCTTAGATTTCTTGGTTAACGTGGGCTTGGATTATCTTTCTCTTGATCGCAACGCCGACACCTTGTCTGGTGGTGAAGCACAACGCATACGTCTGGCTAGCCAAATCGGTGCAGGTCTTGTTGGCGTTATGTACATTCTTGATGAACCATCCATTGGTTTACATCAACGCGATAACGAACGCCTACTCAAGACCTTGGTACACCTACGCGACCTAGGCAACACCGTAATCGTAGTTGAACATGACGAAGACGCTGTGCGTTTAGCTGACCATGTTATCGACATAGGCCCAGGCGCCGGCGTACATGGTGGCCTTGTGGTTGCTCAAGGCACCCCACAAGAGGTGATGGATAACCCTGATTCTCTTACCGGGCAATACCTGAGTGGCGCACGTAGCATTCCCGTGCCAGACAAGCGAAACAAGCCCAAAGCTAAGTCATGGCTAGAGTTGATAGGCGCCAAGGGCAACAACCTTCAGAACGTACATTTAAAGATTCCTACGGGCCTCATGACCTGTGTAACCGGAGTTTCTGGTTCAGGTAAGTCGACGCTTATTAACAGCACTCTGTACCCTTTGGCTGCCACGGTCCTGAACAAAGCCACGACCTTAGAAGCTTCTGCCCATGATGAAGTAAAGGGATTGAACCTGTTGGACAAGGTAGTGGATATTGACCAGAGCCCTATTGGCCGTACACCACGCTCTAATCCTGCCACCTACACAGGTATATTTACACCTATTCGTGAATTATTTGCTGGCACCCAAGAAGCTCGTTCCCGTGGTTACAAACCAGGACGCTTTAGTTTTAACGTTAAAGGTGGACGCTGCGAAGCCTGTCAGGGTGACGGCGTTATTAAGGTAGAAATGCACTTCTTGCCGGATGTGTATGTACCTTGCGATGTTTGCAAGGGTAAACGCTACAACCGTGAAACCTTGGAAATTCAATATAAAGGCAAGAGCATTACCGACCTCTTGGACATGACCGTAGAAGACGCGGTGGTATTCTTCGATGCAGTGCCGATGATCAAGCGTCGCTTGCAAACCTTGATGGATGTCGGCCTCAGTTATATCTGCCTTGGCCAAAATGCCACCACCCTATCTGGAGGTGAGGCGCAGCGTGTAAAACTGTCTAGAGAGCTTTCTAAGCGTGATACAGGCCAAACCTTGTATATCCTTGACGAGCCAACCACTGGCCTACATTTCTATGATATCCAACAGCTATTGATCGTTTTGCAACGTCTACGTGACCATGGCAATACAGTGGTAGTTATTGAACACAACTTGGATGTCATTAAGACAGCAGACTGGATCGTGGACCTTGGCCCTGAAGGTGGCAATAAAGGTGGCCAGATCATCGCCACAGGTACTCCGGAAGATGTGGCGGCCAATGCTGACTCTCATACTGGGCGCTTCCTTGCTCCCTTGTTAAATTCTTAAGCATGCAAATTTTGAGATCTCTTCTATATTTAAAGGTATATACCCAACCTAAATATAGAAGGATCTTATGCTTAAAAACTCAATTACTTTCCCACTAGTTTCTGCAGCTACCCTAGCTAGCTGCCTATCCCTCAGCGCGCAAGCCGAGGAATATCAATACGATGCGTTTATCGGCCTCACCGACAACAATTCATATTCTGCCGCCTTTAGTAGCGGCCTTAGCTATTATTTTGATCCTGTCGACGACACCCTTGGACCCAAGCAACTCGCCCCTTGGTTAAATAAAGCATCTCGCATAGCAATAAACTATGTACATGTTGAATTTCCAGATAGCGACTCTAGGGATAACCTATCCGGCCCAACTCTGGATTTTAAGTGGTTTTTTGATAACGATGTATTTGTTTCCTTGGATACAACCTCAGAATGGATCAATTTCAAACCCAATCAAAACATTAAAGTAACGGATATTAGCGGTAGCGGCGCATTATTAGGCTATGTTATTGACCCCTATGGCTACATTGGAGTGGGCAGTTATCAAGAATCTGACAACAAAGATTCAACCTTCGACAACATTTATATTCAAGCAGGACTGTTACAACATTTAGACAACGGCGAAATGCTTTCTTGGCGAGCCACATTAAATAATTTTAAGAATGATGACGTAGCCTATAACGGCAATAGCGTTAGCTTGTCTAGCACCTACCACCCTACTCATGACTTCAATTTAGGGGCTCGTTTACATTTGACCGACTTTAACACGGCTGATAACCGCTACATTGCAGAGTTGAACAGCAGCTACTTTTTTAACTCCAGCACCAGTGTCGGTATGGAAATGCGCATTCAGAAGGAAGGGCAAGAGTGGTACAACAAACAGCACATCTACCTAAGTAAACGTTTTTAACTAAAGCTACTTCAGGACGGGACAACAGCTTTTTTGACAACTCGATCAATGTTGACATCTATACATTGGCAAACGCTTATAGCTATATAACCGCAAACAGTTATGGGGTCAGACCTGAGGTCTGACCCCGCTTATTTCACCTACAGTTTAAACTGACTAACTTGCTGCTGAAGCTCTTGCGCTTCGGTGTTGAGCATCTTACTGGTGTCCGCTGCCTGATCCACGCTCACAGCATTTTGTTGGGTCAAACTATCCATGCTGTTCACTGCTTCAGACACCTGCTGAATGCTGCTGCGCTGCTCGGCACTGGCACGAGCAATACGCTGCACAAAATCAGCCACCTCAGCCATCGTGCTGTTTATCTCTTGCATGGCTTCACCAGACTGCCCTACAAAGTTGCTGCCACGTTGAATACGGTCTACGTTCTCTTCAATCAGCTCTTTGATATCCTTCGATGCGTCGGCTGTCTTTTGCGCTAAGATACGTACTTCACCCGCCACTACGGCAAAGCCTCTACCCTGCTCACCCGCTCGCGCAGCTTCCACGGAAGCGTTAAGAGCCAACAAGTTAGTCTGGAAAGCAATGGAGTCAATCAACTCAATAATTTCTGCCATTTGCTGGCTAGATTGGCTAATTTGTCCCATAGCATCAACAGCCTGAGTAACAATAGCATTGGTTTCTTGCGAGGTATTCACCGCTGTCTGCGTTAACCCTTGTGCTTGCTGTGCGTGTTCGGCATTTTCTACTACGGTAGAGGTTAGCTCCTCCATACTCGCAGCAGTTTCTTCTAGAGATGAAGCCTGAGCCTGTATACGATCGGAAATATCATCACTTGCACTGGCCATTCTATTGGCCATTTCAGCAACATTGTTACTGGTCTCTGACACCTTACCCAAGGTAGAACCAAGATTAGCAGAGGAATTATTAAAGGAGGCCTTTAAGTCAGCCAATGTACCGTAGTACTCGCCCTCCATACGCGTAGCCAAGTCGCCTTCCGCCTGAAAGCCCATAACGCTTGAAGTTTCATTAATGGCCGTTTGTAGCTGATCCAAAGACAAATTGATGCTTTGCTTCAAGTCACCCATTTCACCGGCCAGATCGCTTTCTATACGGCTTTCAAAGCGGCCCTCAGACACCTTGCGCATCACCTGCTGAATTTCTGCTACAGCTAGCTGCATAGCCGCCATACTGGAATCCACCTGACCTTTAAGATCACCACTCACTTGATCGCTGACACGAGCAGAGAAGTCAAAACGAGCCAAGGCCCCCATAACATCTTGCAAAGCCTCCATGGTGTAGTTAACGCTCTCAGCCGAACTATTCACACCTGTCTTCAAGGTAGCTAGGTCGCCTTTGAAATCTACATCAACGCGTTTACTGAAATCACCTTGTGCCACTGCACCCAGCACTTTGTTGGCTTCATCAATAGCTTTTTGCAACTCATGTAACAAACTGTCAAAGGCTTGAGCCACCTGACCTAGCTCATCATTACGCTGTAGGTCTGTACGCAGGGTAAAGTCACCACTGGCTTGTACTTGCTTAGCCGTACCAACAAGGCGAGACAGACCGGAGTTAAGACTGCGCACTAAGGACACCGCCAACAAGACGCCAATGATCAACGAACCCAATAACAAAGCCACCACAAATAATCGACCACTGCTGTATGCCTGCTCAGAAGAAGCTACCTGCTCTTGCATAGCAGCAGTCTCGACTTCGATGAGACGGTCCATAATAGCAATAGCTTCAGCAGCCACCTGCTCGCCTTCATTTTGCACTAGGCTAAAGGCATTAACATTGCCATTTTCCATGTTAATTTCAGCAACTTCATAAAACACATTAAGATAATCAGTGAACTCTTCATCTATGGCCTGCACCACAGTGAAACTAATTAAGGTTTTGAGTATATCTAAATCATCGCGTACATCTAACTCAATGACGTCGACGTTCTCAACGGCTAATTCCATTTCAAATACTGCTTGGCTAGCCACCAAGGCGCGCTCGTTAAGTTGAGCCTCCATCAAGTTGCGACGTATACGATTGATAACTAACAAGCGTTCATCGGATTCAATCTTGGCATTATTGCCACTGGCTACCGAACCAACATTGCTATTGGTTAGTTGACGAGAAATCTTCGCTAACTTATCTAGTTTGGGTAAATAGGCCAACAAAAAAGCATCACCATTCGTCGCTACTGTTGCCTCATTGTAAACACCTTTCCAAATGGTCACGACTGCATTTACAAACATCTTCATGTTGGCTTCAGATTTAGCCAAGTTTTGTACTTTTTTATCTAAGCGCTTGAAATCGCTACGTAAACGCTTCCACGATCCTTTACCATTGGTCAGATAATCTCTGACCTTGACGCTTATATCAGCGAAAGCCGCTTGCAGTCCCAATGCTAGCTTTAGGTTGGCCTGAGCTTGTAGAAGATCACCACTGGAGATTGTGCGCTGCTGGTCAGCTAATGAAATCTGCTCTCCCAAGGTTACTTGCAATGCATCATACGCGCGGCGAGAACCATCCCGTGACAAAGCCTGCGCTTTCACATTAGAGTTAAGCTGGCTGTAGGCAACTACCTGTTCGTTAAGCACTTTATAGTCTTTCCAAACGCTTACCAACAACAGTAGTTCTTGTGCAGCCAAATGCTCTTGAGAATCCACTTCTCCATGGCTAGCGTTAGCTTCGACATCAACTGTTTCTGCTGCCATCTCAGCTTCTACTACTACCACTGGCGCATCCGTATCTGCATCATTACCTTGGAGCTCTTGGTCTGGTGTAGTCTCAGATTCTTGCTGATCCACAGTCAACTTAGGCGCCACTAACCGTTCTTTTACCTGTAATTCAAAAAGTAGCTCATCCAAGTTGGCAATGTTGTTGTGTAGACTATCGATCAACTGCTGCTTGCTGTCATCATCGTTGACCAATAGAACTTTCTTTTCTGTTTCTAGAATACTGGCAAGCAACTGCTTGGCTGTCTGCGCCATGCTAACCTTGGACACAGATTCGTTGACCAAGCTTTCAGCTCGATCGTGCATCTCAGACATACTGGACAGGCTGACAAACCCAGCAATAGAGCTGAGTGTCAAAATAACACCAAAACCGATTATCAACTTGGCCTTAACTGTTTGAAGCTGCATTAGGCGACACCTTATAATTCTTGTATAAAACTTGGCTAGAACTTTAGTATTAGAATACAGGAAATTGATTATCTAACAAGATCTTGATAGCTACGTAATTTGATTAAAAAGGGAAATTTCATGCACAAAAAAGCCCGTCACATGGACGGGCTTTTTAAGTTTTGAAACTTACTCTTCAGAAGTAGTTGGACGATCAACTAGCTCTACGTAAGCCATAGGGGCGTTATCACCAGGGCGGAAACCGCACTTCATGATGCGGATGTAACCACCTGGACGGTTAGCATAACGTGGACCCAATTCGTTGAACAACTTGCCAACAGCTTCTTTGCTACGAGTGCGATCAAAAGCTAGTCGACGGTTGGCAACGCTATCTTCCTTAGCTAGAGTGATCAGTGGCTCAGCCACACGACGCAATTCTTTAGCTTTAGGTACAGTAGTTTTAATCAATTCGTGTTCGAACAAAGAGCAAGACATGTTCTTGAACATGGCCTTACGGTGTGAACTAGTACGATTTAAATGACGACCACTTTTACGATGACGCATTGTATTTTCCTTATCAAACTATGTTTGATGTGTTATCCAGTTAAAGACTACTGAGTGCCCTTAAGAATGGCTGGTGGCCAGTTCTCAAGACGCATACCCAAGGACAAGCCACGGGATGCCAGTACGTCTTTGATTTCGGTTAGAGACTTCTTACCCAGGTTCGGAGTCTTCAGCAGCTCAACTTCGGTGCGCTGAATCAGGTCACCAATGAAGTTAAGATTTTCTGCTTTTAGACAGTTAGCCGAACGCACAGTCAATTCAAGGTCGTCAACCGGGCGTAGTAGAATTGGGTCTACTTCCGGCTCGTCAACCTTCGCCTCTGGCTCATTGTCGTTCTCTAGAGCGACAAATACAGCAATTTGGCGTTGTAAAATTGTAGCTGCGCTACGGATTGCTTCTTCAGGATCTAGAGTACCATTGGTTTCTAGATCAATCACCAGCTTATCCAAATTGGTGCGCTGTTCTACACGAGCACTTTCAACAGAGTAAGCCACACGGCGTACAGGGCTGAAAGATGCATCTAGTTGCAGCTTGCCAATGGCACGGGTTTCATCTTCAGCTTGATAACGAGCGTCAGCCGGCTCGTAACCAGAGCCCGAGCGTACAGTTAACTGCATTTCGAACTTTGTATCAGCATTTAGATGCGCAATCACGTGGTCAGGGTTAGCCACTTCAATATCATGGCTTAACTGGATGTCAGCAGCAGTGATAGTGCCTGGACCCTGCTTAGACAGGGTCAAGACAGCTTCATTGCCTTCATGCATAGTAATAGCGACACCTTTAAGGTTTAGCAGGATTTCAATTACGTCTTCCTGTACACCTTCGATGGCGCTATATTCATGCTCAACACCACTAATTTCTAC
This sequence comes from uncultured Pseudomonadales bacterium, assembly GCA_938084925.1. GTDB lineage: Bacteria > Pseudomonadota > Gammaproteobacteria > Pseudomonadales > Balneatricaceae > Njordibacter. The sequence goes on along the minus strand of CALKFY010000077.1, from coordinate 12,889 downwards.
GTCAACGATCGCCGCACCAGACATTGAAGAAAGCAAAATACGACGTAGAGCGTTACCTAGAGTGTGACCGAAGCCACGCTCTAAAGGTTCCAAGATAATCTTGGAACGGGTATCACTCACGCGTTGCACTTCAATGTTGCGCGGAGTCAAAATATCGTTGGTTGAAGTCATAGACTCACCTATTAGTTGTGCACTGAGGTCAATTATTACTTAGAGTACAATTCAACGATCAGTTGCTCATTAATCTCGGCAGACAATTCACTACGCTCTGGAGCGGACTTAAAAGTACCTTCCATTTTGCCAGCGTCTACGTCAACCCACTCACAAGCTGTACGCTGAGCGGCCAGTTCTAGAGCGCTCTTGATGCGCAGTTGTGATTTTGCCTTCTCACGGATAGTGATAACATCGCCAGCAGCTACATTGTAGGATGGGATGTTAACAGTCTGACCGTTTACCAGAATGCTCTTGTGAGAAACAATCTGACGTGCTTCCGCACGAGTAGAGCCGAAGCCCATACGGTAAACTACGTTATCCAAGCGAGATTCAAGAAGCGCTAATAGGTTAGTACCTGTAGCGCCTTTCAAACGATCAGCTTCTTTGTAGTAGTTACGGAATTGACGCTCAAGAACACCGTACATACGACGAACTTTTTGCTTTTCACGTAACTGCGTGCCGAATTCAGACAGACGACCACGGCGAGCGCCGTGAACACCTGGAACTGTATCAGCTTTACATTTTGAGTCTAATGCTCGTACGCCGCTCTTGAGGAACAAATCTGTTCCTTCACGTCGAGACAGCTTACAAACGGGACCTATATATCTTGCCATTTGTCGTTACCCCTTTATACGCGACGTTTCTTAGGTGGACGACAGCCATTGTGTGGAATTGGTGTAACGTCAGTAATGTTAGCAACCTTCAGACCACATGCATTTAATGCACGTACCGCAGATTCGCGGCCTGGACCTGGGCCCTTAACAAAAACGTCGACGTTCTTCAAACCAAATTCCATCGCTGCCTTACCAGCACGCTCAGCTGCAACCTGGGCTGCAAATGGAGTGCTCTTGCGGGAACCGCGGAAACCAGAACCACCAGCTGTTGCCCAGCTGAGTGTATTGCCCTGGCGATCGGTCAAGGTAACAATCGTGTTGTTAAAAGAGGCGTGAATGTGGGCTAACCCATCAGCAACCTGCTTTTTAACTTTTTTACGTGTACGAGTACCTGGCTTAGCCATGTTGATATCCTGTACTTAACAGCTTACTTACGGATAGGCTTTTTAGGGCCTTTACGGGTGCGTGCGTTAGTCTTGGTGCGTTGTCCGCGTAGCGGTAAGCTACGACGATGACGCAGACCACGGTAACAACCCAAATCCATTAGTCGCTTAATGTTCATGGAGATTTCACGACGTAAGTCGCCTTCAACGTTCATCTTAGCGATAACGTTACGAATCTCATCCAATTTTTCTTCGCCCAAATCGCGAATCTTAGTGCTTTCCTCGATGCCAAGGTCTGCGCAGATTTGCTGAGCTGTGGGACGGCCAATACCAAAAATATAAGTCAGCGAGATAACCGCGTGCTTATTATCAGGTATATTGACGCCAGCAATACGAGCCATTCAAATCACTCCGTTCGACCCGCCAGTAGCGGGGCGTAAATTATTCACATCACCTAGAAAGGCGCGAAAGTATAGTAGATTTTATGAACTTAATCAAGTCACCTACTATTTCGGCCACTTCTAACGTCTAAAGCTTAGCCTTGGCGTTGCTTATGACGTGGTTCTACTTTACAGATAACCCGTACAGAACCATTGCGACGTACGATTTTGCAGTTACGGCAAATCTTCTTAACAGATGCACGTACTTTCATTTCGAACTCCTTTTGCGGGAAGGCTTAGCCCATTAGGCCGCCATTACCCTTCAAATTCGACTTTTTCATCAGGGAACTATATTGGTTAGACATCAAGTGAGACTGTACTTGAGACATGAAATCCATGACTACAACTACAACGATCAACAAAGATGTACCACCAAAGTAAAACGGCACGTTCCATGCGACTACTAAGAACTGCGGCATTAGCGATACCGCGGTAATGTAGAGCGCACCAAACAACGTTAAACGACCAAGGACGGTATCGATATAACGCGCTGTTTGTTCACCTGGGCGAATGCCTGGCACAAATGCTCCAGACTTCTTTAAATTATCCGCAACGTCTTTTGGGTTAAAGACCAGAGCGGTATAGAAGAAACAGAAGAACACAATACTGATTGCAAACAACAGAATATACAGTGGCTGGCCTGGCGCAAGCGCCATAGACACGTCCTGAACCCACTGCATGTTATCTGCCTGACCAAACCACTGACCGATAGAAGCGGGCAGCAATAGGATAGCCGATGCAAAAATAGGCGGAATAACCCCCGCCATATTCACCTTCAATGGCAAATGACTGGACTGGGCCGCGAATACCTTATTGCCTTGCTGACGCTTGGCATAATTAACGGTGATGCGACGCTGACCACGCTCCATAAACACCACGAAGGCGATGGTAGCGATGGCTAGAACAGCAATAGCCAGCAGGGCGATAATGTTCAAGTCACCCTGACGGGCAGCTTCAAACGATTGACCGACTGCACCTGGTAAACCAGCTACAATACCTGCAAAGATGAGTATTGAGATGCCATTGCCGATTCCCTTTTCAGTAACTTGTTCACCAAGCCACATTAGGAATACAGCACCTGACACTAAGGTGACAACTGCAACAAAATAAAAGCTGAGGTCGGCGCTAAAGGCAATACCTTGCCCTGCTAGACCTACCGCCATAGCAAAAGACTGCACAGTCGCTAATATTACCGTGCCGTAGCGGGTATATTGACTTATCTTTCGTCGGCCAGCTTCACCTTCTTTCTTCAGTTGCTCCAACTGCGGACTTACCACAGTCATGAGCTGCATGATAATCGAGGCGGAAATGTAGGGCATAATACCCAACGCCAAGATACTCATACGCTCCAAAGCACCACCAGAGAACATGTTAAACATGCTCAAGATCGTGCCTTGGTTTTGCTCGAACATAGCGGCAAGGCGGTCGGGGTTAATACCTGGAACAGGGATGTGAGCCCCGATACGATAGACCAGAATCGCTATCAATACGAAGCGCAAGCGAGCCCATAGCTCACTTAGACCACCTTGATTTCCACCTGGATTCATACCTTGCTTTGCCATACTATGCCTCGACTTTACCACCAGCAGCTTCAATAGCTGCCTGAGCGCCCTTAGTTACACGCATACCTTTGACAGTAACTGCCTTGGTAATTTCGCCACTAAGAATCACTTTGGCTTCTTTCATGCTGTCGTTAACGATGTCAGCGGCCTTTAGGGCTGCTAGATCGATGACGTCAGCGTTCACCTTTGCTAATTCGTTCAAACGTACTTCAGCAACAAAAGCTGCTTTACGTGACGTGAAACCGAACTTAGGCAAGCGGCGTTGTAAAGGCATTTGACCACCTTCAAAACCTGGCTTTACGGAACCACCGGAACGGGACTTCTGACCCTTGTGGCCACGACCACAGGTCTTGCCCAGGCCGGAACCGATGCCGCGACCTACACGCTTAGGTGCATGAGTTGCACCTTCAGCGGGAGATAGAGTATTTAAACGCATAACTATTACCCTTATTCGCTTTCTACGCGAACCATGTAGTTAACCTTGTTGATCATGCCACGTACAGAAGGAGTATCTTCCACTTCAACTGTATGCCACATGCGACGCAGGCCCAAACCCTTAACGCAAGCCCTGTGATTTGGCAACTGGCCAACAGGAGAGCGTGTTAGAGTGACCTTGATCATCTTTTTAGCCATGATCCATTACCCCACAATATCTTCGACAGACTTACCACGCTTAGCTGCAATCTCTTCTGGAGACTTCATCGCCTTCAGACCGTTGATTGTTGCACGTACTACGTTTACTGGATTAGTAGAACCGTAGCACTTAGCCAATACGTTATGTACACCAGCCATTTCCAAAACAGCACGCATCGCACCACCGGCGATAACACCAGTACCTTCAGATGCTGGCTGCATGTATACTTTGGAAGCGCCGTGGCGAGCCTTAATAGGATACTGGATAGTCGTACCATCCAAATCCACGTTAATCATGTTGCGACGTGCTGATTCCATAGCTTTCTGGATAGCAGCTGGCACTTCACGCGCCTTGCCACGACCGAAACCTACACGACCATTGCCGTCACCTACTACAGTCAGAGCGGTAAAGCCGAAGATACGACCACCTTTCACAACTTTAGCAACACGGTTTACCTGAACCAAGCGTTCTTGCAGATCGCCGTCTTTCTGTTCAATGTTAGCCATTGTTATATCCCTTAGAACTGCAGCCCGGCTTCACGCGCGGCTTCCGCCAACGCCTTCACACGGCCGTGATATTTAAAACCGGAACGGTCAAATGCAACCGATTCGACACCTGCTTCTTTGGCGCGTTCAGCAATCAAAGTACCTACCTTAGCGGCAGCATCAGAGTTGCTAGTTGCGTCAGCACGCAAGCTTTGGTCTAGAGTAGAAGCTTGCGCCAATACTTTAGATCCGTCACCGGAAATTACTTGTGCGTAAATGTGCTGGGAAGTGCGGTTAACGCACAAACGGTTAGTTCCAGCTTCACGCATCTTAAAGCGTGCGCGAGCAGCGCGACGCAAACGAGCGATTTTCTTTTCCATCGTAAACCTACCTTATGCCTTACTTTTTCTTGGCTTCTTTGCGACGAACGTATTCGTCAGCATAGCGAACACCCTTACCTTTATAAGGCTCAGGTGGACGGAAGGCACGGATTTCAGCGGCGGCTTGGCCAACACGCTGCTTATCAACACCGGAAACAACTACAGTTGTCTGGTTTGGGCACTCGGCAGTGATGCCTTCAGGTAGTGCGTAATCTACTGGGTGAGAAAAACCCAAGGTTAGATTCAAAACAGAACCTTTAGCAGCGGCACGATAACCAACACCTTGCAACAACAATGTCTTAGTGAAGCCTTCGCTTACACCAGAAACTATGTTATTAACCAAAGCACGGGTAGTACCGGACATTGCTACGGCAAACTTACTGTCGTTGCGGGCTGCAAAAGTCAACTCATTATCGGCTTGGCTTACTTCCACGTCTGCATGGATAGCCAAATCTAGAGCGCCTTTGGCACCTTTAACATTCAACGCCTGACCATCAAGGGTGGCGGTCACGCCTGCTGGCAGAGCCACAGGGCTTTTTGCTACTCGTGACATGTCAACTCCTTAGAATACAGTACAGATGACTTCACCACCGATACCAGCAGCACGAGCTGCACGGTCGGTCATAACGCCAGAAGAGGTTGTCACGATAGCTACACCAAGACCACCTTCAACAGAAGGTAGGCTAGTAGAGCCTTTGTATACACGTAGAGAAGGCTTGGAGATACGCACAATCTTTTCGATTACAGGCTTACCTTCAAAGTACTTCAAAGTGATGGTCAACTCAGGCTTTGCACCGTCTGTCACAGACAGATCAGTAACATAACCTTCGTCTTTTAGGACCTGCGCAACAGCAACCTTCAACTTGGAAGATGGCATGGTAACGGCTTCTTTGCCGGCCATATGCGCATTGCGGACGCGAGTGATCATGTCCGCTAGGGTATCTTGCATACTCATTTTATGAGCTCCTAATTGTTTAACTAATGTGCAGCAACCAATAACAGCCGCTTAACAAAAGCGTGGCTGGAAGAACGGTGAATCCGTCAACTACAGCCACTTTCAAGCCTCCCTGACTGCCACTAGGTAGCAGCCGAGGAGCTTCAAATTACCAAGACGCTTTCTTAAGGCCTGGTACGTCGCCTCGCATGGCTGCTTCACGCAACTTAATACGAGACAGGCCGAACTTGCGGTAAACCGCATGTGGACGACCAGTAATTTGACAACGGTTCTGTTGACGCACAGGGCTGGAATCGCGTGGCAGCTTCTGTAGAGCTATCTGCGCGTCCCAACGATCATCGTCAGAAGAGTTTACGTCGGCAATGATAGCCTTAAGTGCAGTACGCTTAACAGCATACTTGGCTACGGTTTTAGTACGCTTAGCTTCGCGTGCCTTCATGGATGATTTTGCCATGGTTTCGCCCCTACTTCTTGAATGGGAAGCCCAACGCTGTCAATAGAGCGCGGCCTTCGTCGTTATTACGTGCAGTAGTAGTAATCGTGATATCCATACCACGTAGCTTGTCTACTTTATCGTATTCAATTTCTGGGAAGATGATTTGCTCACGCACACCCATGCTGTAGTTACCACGGCCGTCAAACGACTTAGGGTTCATACCACGGAAGTCACGGATACGAGGAATAGACACGTCTACTAGACGATCAAAGAATTCCCACATCTGTTGGCCACGTAAAGTAACTTTACAGCCTACCGGCCAGCCTTCGCGAACTTTAAAGCCGGCGATGGACTTACGAGCCAAGGTAACAACAACTTTCTGACCAGCAATGGCTTCTAAATCAGCCACAGCATTTTCGATCATTTTCTTGTCGCCGATACCTTCACCAACACCCATATTAAGGGTGATTTTAGTAATCTTTGGAACTTCGTTAACGTTGGCTAGTTCTAGCTCTTCACGCAACTGCGTAGCAACGCTATCTTTATATAAAGCTTTCAATCTTGACATTTCAACTCTCCTTACGCGCCGATTTCTTCGCCGCTGGACTTGAAGATACGAACCTTGTTGCCGTCTTCAAGAATCTTGAAGCCAACACGGTCGCCTTTGCCAGTTGCAGAGTTGAAAATAGCAACGTTAGAAGCAGAAATTGTTGCTTCCTTTTCTACGATGCCGCCAGGCTGGTTAGTCATTGGGTTTGGCTTGGTGTGCTTTTTCACCATGTTAATACCAGACACAATAAAACGGTCGCCAAGAACTTTCACGACTGTGCCGCGCTTACCCTTGTCTCTACCAGCGATTACGATGACTTCGTCATCACGCTTGATCTTACGCATATTTGTTTCCTTCCTACATCCTTCCTCATACTGCTAAAGGTACGACGCCTAATTCAGCCTGCATTAATCTACGCTAAAACCCGATTTTGACAACCCCCTAACCTAATAGAAAGAGGCGCTTCAAAATCGGGTTATGCCTAGAAGGCAGCGCTTACAAAAGCGTTTCCCTTTAACCTCCTAGCCAGTGCAGGCTAGGAGTTAAGATGACTCTTAAAGTACTTCAGGAGCCAGGGAAATAATTTTCATAAACTTCTCGTTACGTAACTCACGTGTTACGGGGCCGAAAATACGAGTTCCGATAGGGGCATCGTTTGCATTCAGCAATACAGCTGAATTAACGTCGAAACGAATGATAGAACCATCCGGACGACGAACACCTTTACGGGTACGTACTACAACAGCCTTCAGTACCTGACCTTTCTTAACCTTACCGCGTGGAATCGCTTCCTTAACAGTAATTTTAATAACGTCACCAATACCGGCGTAACGACGGTGAGAACCGCCAAGAACCTTGATGCACTGTACTCGCTTGGCGCCGCTGTTATCAGCAACATCAAGCATAGATTCTGTTTGAATCATGGTTTACTCCAAACTTATGGGCCGATTTTGTGATTCAATCTTCAAAAAACATCCAAACTGGTTGTTTTTTGATCGATTTTCATCCCAAAACCGGTATCCCCTGAAGCAAAGGCGTGTATTCTACACCTTTGCTGCGCTTTCTTCAATCTTTACCAAAGACCAAGACTTGGTTTTGGAAATTGGACGCGTTTCGCAAATAGTGACTAGGTCACCCATGTTGCACTCGTTGTTCTCATCATGAGCATGCAGCTTAGTAGAACGCTTAACATACTTGTGATAGATAGGGTGCTTTACTCGACGCTCGATTAGAACTGTAATGGACTTATCCATCTTGTCACTAATCACGCGGCCGGTTGCCATACGAGGCTGTTCAGATGCCGTCATATCAGTTACCTGCCTTTTCGTTCAGAATAGTTTTTACGCGGGCGATATCGCGACGCGCCTGTCCCAACAAGTGGGACTGTGCCAATTGGCCTGAAGCCTTTTGCATGCGCAAGTTAAACTGATCCTTCAATAGGTTCAGCAACTCAGCTTGCAAATCGTCAACAGACTTTTCACGCAATTCTGTAGTATTCATTACATTACCGTCCGCTTAACAAAAGTGGTGGCCAGAGGTAACTTAGCAGCAGCAAGAGCAAATGCTTCGCTGGCTAGATTCTCAGAAACACCTTCCATTTCAAACAGGACTTTACCAGGTTGAATCTGGCATACCCAGTATTCAACGTTACCCTTACCTTTACCTTGACGAACTTCAAGAGGCTTTTGAGTAATCGGCTTGTCCGGGAAAACGCGGATCCAGATCTTACCACCACGTTTGATGTGACGCGTCATTGTACGACGAGCCGCTTCAATTTGACGGGCAGTAATACGACCACGACCAGTGGCCTTTAATCCGAATTCGCCAAAGCTAACTTTACTTCCGCGATGCGCTAGGCCACGGTTACGGCCTTTATGCATTTTGCGGAACTTCATGCGCTTAGGTTGCAGCATTGACGTATCCCCTACTTAGCTTTTTTCTTAGTGTCACCTTTAGCAGCACGAACTTCGTCGATACCACCTAAGATTTCACCTTTGAAAATCCAAACTTTAACGCCGATGATGCCATACGTAGTATGAGCTTCATATGCAGCGTAATCGATGTCGGCACGCAAGGTGTGCAAAGGCACGCGGCCTTCACGGTACCATTCTGTACGTGCAATTTCTGCACCGCCCAGACGGCCACCTAATGAGATCTTGATACCCTTGGCACCAAGACGCATTGCGTTTTGTACCGCACGCTTCATAGCGCGACGGAACATTACTCGACGCTCCAGCTGGCTAGCAACACTTTGTGCAACTAACTTAGCATCAAGCTCTGGCTTGCGAATTTCTTCGATGTTGATGTGCACAGGCACGCCCATCATCTTAGAGCATTCAGCGCGTAGCTTTTCTACGTCTTCACCTTTCTTACCGATAACAATACCAGGACGAGCGGTGTGGATAGTAATGCGTGCGTTTTGCGCAGGACGTTCGATGTCGATGCGGCTCACAGAAGCGCGTTCAAGACGCTTTTCCAGGAACTCACGAACCTTCAGATCCTGTAACAAGTTCTTCGCATAAGTAGCGCGAGATGCATACCAAGTAGAGGTATGATCTTTAACAATACCTAGGCGAATTCCCGTTGGATGTACTTTTTGACCCATGGTAACTCCTAGACCTCAGCAACTTTCACGGTGATATGACAGGAGCGCTTTAGGATTCGATCCGCACGGCCCTTGGCACGTGGCTTGATACGCTTCATGGTCATACCTTCGTCAACGAAAATGGTAGAAACCATCAATTCGTCAACATCCAGACCGTTATTATGTTCAGCATTGGCGATAGCTGAATCCAAAACCTTCTTCACCAACTCAGCACCTTTCTTAGGACTGTAGGATAGAATGTTTAGAGCTTCATCTACTCGCTTACCGCGAATTTGATCAGCAACCAAACGCGCTTTCTGGGCGGAGATACGAGCACCGATGTGCTTTGCAGTGATTTCCATCATCTTCTCCTTTAGCGCTTGGCTTTCTTGTCTGCAACGTGACCTTTATAGGTACGTGTTGCAGCAAATTCGCCGAGTTTATGCCCAACCATATCTTCAGATACGAAGACTGGTACGTGTTGGCGTCCGTTATGGACTGCAATCGTCAACCCAACAAAGTTTGGGAAGATAGTAGAGCGTCGTGACCAAGTCTTGATAGGCTTGCGGTCACCTGCTTCAACTGCAGCCTCAACCTTTTTCATCAAATGAAGGTCGATAAAGGGACCTTTCTTTAGTGAACGTGGCACAGCCGTTTCCTCTTAATTATTTAGCGTTACGACGACGAACAATCAACTTGTCCGTGCGCTTGTTACTACGGGTCTTATAACCCTTAGTAGGCGTACCCCATGGAGATACTGGATGACGGCCACCAGAGGTACGACCTTCACCACCACCATGAGGGTGATCAACTGGGTTCATAGCTACACCGCGAACGGTTGGACGAACACCACGCCAGCGGGAGGCGCCAGCCTTACCCAATGAGCGTAGGCTATGTTCGCTGTTGCTTACTTCACCCAAAGTTGCGCGACATTCAGTACGAATCTTACGCATTTCGCCGGAACGTAGACGCAAAGTTGCGTAATCACCTTCGCGGGCAACTAGCTGTACGCCAGTACCAGCAGAACGAGCGATTTGCGCGCCTTTACCAGCTTTCATTTCTACGCAGTGCACCACGCTACCCAATGGGATATTGCGCAAAGGCATACTGTTACCAGCTTTGATCGGTGCATCAGCACCAGAAACAACCTGATCACCAGCTTTCATGCCTTTGGCAGCGATGATGTAACGACGTTCGCCGTCTGCATACATCAACAAAGCGATGTTAGCGGTACGGTTTGGATCGTATTCCAGACGCTCAACAACGGCAGGAATGCCATCCTTGTTACGCTTGAAATCGATTAAACGATAATGCTGCTTATGACCACCACCGATATGACGGGTAGTGATACGGCCGTTATTGTTACGACCGCCAGACTTGGATTTCTTCTCTAACAAAGGAGCGTGCGGCTTACCTTTGTGCAGATCAGCGTGCACGACTTTTATGACGTGACGACGACCAGGAGAAGTTGGTTTGCACTTAACTACAGCCATGATATTTCTCCTTACGCCTCAGCAACGAAATCGATGTCGTGACCTTCAGCCAGACGTACATACGCCTTACGGATATTGTCGCGCTGACCCATGCCAAAGCGCGTACGCTTGACTTTGCCCTTGGCGTTCAATACACGAACAGAAGCCACTTTCACTTCGAACAACTGCTCAACAGCCTTCTTGATTTCTGGCTTAGTCGCGTCCGCGGCAACGCGGAATACAACTTGACCGCCATCGTCAGCAACGATAGTAGCCTTCTCAGAAATATGAGGACCTAGCAATACTTGATAGATACGTTCTTGGTTCATGCTAGCATCTCCTCGATCTTCTTCAGAGCGCCAACAGTCATAATGACCTTTTCGCTACCAACCAAAGAAACAGGGTTAACGCCAGAAGCATCAACAACGTCTACCTTAGGAATGTTACGAGCCGCTAGATACAGATCAGTTTCTACAGCTTCAGTTACCACTAGCGCGTCAGCAACGTTAAGCTCAGCAAGCTTAGCGACCATCGCCTTAGTTTTAGCACCGGCGATTGCAAACTCTTCTACCACAACTAGACGCTCTTGACGAACTAGCTCAGCTAGAATGCATTGCATTGCTGCACGGTACATTTTACGGTTAACTTTTTGACTATGATCCTGAGGACGCGCAGCAAAAGCACGACCACCACCAACCCAAATTGGGCTACGGATAGTACCAGCACGTGCACGACCTGTGCCCTTTTGACGCCAGGGCTTACGACCACCACCACTCACTTCGGAGCGGGTTTTCTGCTTACGAGTACCTTGACGGGCACCCGCCAGATAGGCGTTTACAACTTGATGTACAAGCGCTTCATTGAAATCACGACCGAATACGACTTCGGAAGCTTCAACTGAACCACCTGCTGCAAGATTTAAATTCATGATAATCTCCTAAGCCTTACCGCTTGATTTTAACGGTAGGTCTAACGATTACATCACCACCAGGAGCACCAGGTACAGCGCCCTTGATCAACAGCAGATTACGCTCTGCGTCGACACGAACCACTTCTAGTTTCTGTGTAGTAACTTGCTCAGCGCCCATATGACCAGACATTTTCTTGCCTTTCCATACGCGACCAGGGGTCTGACACTGTCCGATAGAACCGTTAGAACGGTGGGAGATAGAGTTGCCGTGGGTTGCATCTTGCATGCTGAAGTTCCAGCGCTTGATACCACCCTGAAAGCCTTTACCCTTTGATTGGCCTGTTACGTCCACTTTCTGCCCAGCTTCAAAACGCTCAACAGTCAGTGCATCACCAACAGAGACTTCTTCGCCATCAACGTTACGGGATTCCCATAAACCACGGCCCGCTTCGGTGTTTGCTTTCGCAAAGTGACCTGCAGCTGCCTTAGTAACTCGTGAAGCACGACGCTCGCCGATTGTAACTTGAACAGCGTCATAGCCGTCAGTTTCAACTGTCTTCACTTGAGTCACGCGGTTAGGATCAACCTCGATGACGGTTACTGGCACGGAATCACCTGCTTCGGTGAATACACGGGTCATGCCCGCCTTCCGTCCGACTAATCCAATAGTCATTGTATTACCTCAAATAGCCAGTCGTGTACGGGACTGCTTACCCTCTACGGCTGCCGATACACGGCATTACACTAAATTAATATAAGTATGATTTAAGCGGTACCCCGCTCGCCTTACGGCAATCTTAGACCCAGTTAAGGAATTAACCCAAGCTGATCTGAACGTCTACGCCCGCAGCAAGGTCTAGCTTCATAAGAGCATCTACAGTCTTTTCTGTAGGGTCTACGATATCTAGAACACGCTTATGGGTGCGGATTTCGTATTGGTCACGCGCGTCTTTGTTAACGTGCGGAGATACCAAGATTGTAAAACGTTCTTTACGAGTAGGTAGTGGAATAGGACCACGAACCTGCGCGCCAGTACGCTTAGCAGTATCAACGATTTCCAACGTAGAAGAATCAATCAATTTGTGATCAAAAGCCTTCAACCGAATACGGATTTTTTGGTTTTGCATTACCATAACCTTTATATAAAACGGGTTTAATCCAGCCCTTATAAGCGGACTGAACTTAGCCATCACAAGTAGGTGTAAAACCTATTTGCAAGCAATAAAGAGCCAGCCCGATTTAAAAGGGTACGAAATTATACGGGATATAAA
>CALKFY010000076.1 GCA_938084925.1 uncultured Pseudomonadales bacterium | reverse complement strand
CACTAGTGATAAGGCTATTGGCTTGCGCGCTGACATGGATGCTTTGCCTATTCAAGAAGCCAATGACTGCGACTACCGTTCCGTTAATGACGGTGTGTTCCATGGCTGTGGTCATGATGGCCATACGGCTATGTTGCTGGGCGCGGCACAAGCCTTATCTCAATCACAAGACTTTGATGGCACGGTTTACTTTATCTTCCAGCCCAGTGAGGAAGATGGGCAGGGCGCTTTGGCCATGATTGAAGATGGTTTGTTTGACCGCTTTCCTATGCAGGCTGTGTATGGCCTACATAATATGCCAGGCTGGCCTGCTGGGCACTTTGCTGTACGCAAAGGCGCCATCATGACCTCGGAAGATATTTTTGAAATCACCATTAAAGGCCGCGGTGGTCACGCTTCTATGCCCGAAAAAACCATTGACCCAGTGATGGTTGGCGCTGAAGTTGTATTGGCCTTGCAGACCATTGTATCGCGCAGTATCAGTTCGCGAGATTGGGCCGTGGTGTCTATTACCGAATTTATCACCGATGGCGCGCGTAATATTATTCCTTCCAACGTCACTATCAAGGGTGATTGCCGAGCCTTGTCGCCTGATGTGCAAGCTACCATTGAACGACGCATGAACGAAATTGTTGCGGGTATCTGTGCAAGCCACGGAGCGACTGGCACCGTGCTTTATCAGAATGATTTTATCCCCACTATCAATAGTGACCTAGAAACAGAACATGCCATCGCGGCCGCGCAAGCGGTAACTGGTCATGCTGGCATTACCGAAGACTGTCCTACATGTGGCGCGTCAGAAGACTTTGCGCAGATGCTAAAGCGCAAGCCTGGTTGCTATATGCTGCTAGGTAACGGTCATGAAGGTAGTTGTGCTACGTCTTTGCACAATCCTCACTATCAATTGAATGAAGCGATTCTTAGCCTTGGCAGTGACTATTGGCAGGCATTGGTAAAGCAGCAGTTGCCCGCGAACTAAGAGGCAGGGGGATCATGGTATTAAGCGATGCTCAGATAAGTCAGTTTGCTCAGCAGGGTTATGTGCTGGTTGAAGATGCCATCAGTCCACAACAGGTGATGTTATTGCGTCATGATTTCCAGCAATGGGTAGAGCAAAGTCGTGGGCATAGGGAGCCTTTTGGCGAAATTATGGACGGTCGGGCACGTTTTGATATGGCACCTAGCCACAGTGCCGATCAACCAGCCCTGCGCCGGGTATCGTCCCCCCAAGAATTGTCGGCACCTTACTTGGCGGTGATGCGTGATAATCGTGCTCTCGACGGTTTAAGCCAATTGTATGGTCCTAACTTAAAGTTTAATAATGCCAAGATTAACTCCAAGTTACCTGGTTCTAATACCGAAGTGAAGTACCATCAGGATTTTGCCTTTGAGCCCCATAGCAATGACAATTTGGCCACAGTGCTGATTTTCCTAGACGATGTGAGTATGGAAAATGGCCCCTTGGAAGTGGTGCCAGGGTCGCACTTAGGCCCTTTGCATGAGCATTGGCATAACGGTGTGTTTACTGGGGCCGTTGCTGATGGCATAAGCGCCAAGGTAGCACCCACAGCGGCATTTTGCACCGGTCGTGCTGGCTCGGCCTGTATTATGCATACGCGCCTATTGCACGGTTCTACGGCAAATAATTCAAATGCACCCCGGACTATTTATATCGTGGAATACGCCGCTGAAGATGCCGTGCCATTAATCATCAATCATATCCCTAGCGCGCAAGAAGGGGAGGTGGTACGGGGTGAGTACACGGGCCGTATGCGTGCCAGAGCCTTTAATTTGGCCACGCCCGAATACCCCAATGATGTGTCTTTTTTTAGTCAACAGGCCGAGCATAAATAGGCTACTTTCAAATCTATTTATGTCGTCACTGCACAGGTCTGGGGCTGGTTGTTTATAGGGAAAATAGTTACCATATAAACTAATTATATGTCTTTGATTTGCTTATGCTTACCAACCCCCAACGCTTGCTTGTCTTGTTTGCCGCTTTGCAGGCTTTTGCTTCTTTATCTGTGGATATTTCCTTGCCAGCCCTGCCCGCGATTGCTCAAGATTTGGCCGCCAGCGAAGGCGCTACTCAAGGTACGATTAGTATTTTTTCCTTAGGCATGTGTTTAGGCATGCTGGTGTTCGGTCCTTTGTCCGATAAATACGGTCGTCGTCGTTTGATGCTCTCTGGTATCGTCCTGTATATCATCGTAACCATTGGCTGTGTATTTGCGCAAAGCGTTGATAGTTTAATTGTATTGCGTTTTTTACAAGCAGTGGGTGGTGCCGCAGCGGCCGTTTTGTCACGTGCTATTGTGAGGGATGTGTTTGCCCCACCCGAGGTGCCGCGTGTGCTTTCTTTGATGCAGCTGGTGTCCATGCTGGCGGTAATGATTGCACCTTTGCTGGGCAGCTATATCTTAAGCTTGGGTTCTTGGCGCTGGATCTTTGGCTTTTTGGCTATGTTTTCTGTCGTTACGGGGATGTTAGCTTATTGGAAAATCCCCGAAACCCATCACCAAGAAAATCGGGCGGATAGTTTACGGGCTACCTTTTTAAGCTACTGGCACATTTACACTGATCCTAAGGGCTTGGGGTATGTAT
>CALKFY010000075.1 GCA_938084925.1 uncultured Pseudomonadales bacterium | reverse complement strand
CGTTTGTCGCAGCGCTTTAAGCGCTTGGGCTTTTCCTCTACGCAGTTCCGTTTGACTATGTCTCGCGTGGATATGGGTAACTACCTAGGTCTTGCCGTAGAAACCGTAAGTCGTACTTTGACCAAGCTGCAACAGCGTGGTGTTATCAAGGTAGAAGGTAAGGAAGTGACTATTTTGGACTTTGGAGGTTTAACCTGTCTAAACGGCAATTGTACCGGCGAAGACGCTGCAGAGCCTCTTAGCATCGCTTAAAAGCTTAACAACGTCAAAAACACTCGCCCCGTTCATGGGGCAGGCCCAGTGAAGTGAAGCAATCTCTAACAGGCAAAGTGCCAGCGTGAAGAGGTTGCCGCGTCGTTCCTTAGCATGCCCCGCGAGCACAGCGAGTGCTTTGAGTACCTCGCAATGACGTAATCATCCTTGATTTCGTAGTAAACCCACCGAATATCCCCTAAAATAACGCCATCTGTTCTTACCCGCTCGGGGATTACTATGTCGGTTATTTTAATTACGGTTACCTCTGTTTTATTGGTAATCATGTCTGGTTATGCCCTATCTCGTACTTTACTGACTGATAAAGCCTTTTGGCAGGGTGTGTCTCGCCTTTGTTATTGGGTGTTGTTCCCTATCATGTTGATCAAGGTGTTATCCGGTGCTGATTTTAGCGGTGCCTGGATAGGCAGTTTGGTCGTAGTGCTGTGGAGTGCCTTAATGCTGATGGTAGGCTACAGTCTGTTTGCTGGTAAGCTTTTAGGCTTATCAGGTCCTTCGACTTCTTCTATCTTGCAAGGCAATATCCGTCACAATACCTTTGTAGGCATTGCCATCATGGGTGATATGTTGGGTTTACGTGGTATCGAATTAGCGGCCTTGGCAACGGGTATACTGGTACCAACGGTCAATGTACTGTGTGTAGTCAGCATGATGCGTCTGAATGGCTCCTCTAGCGAACAAAGTATGAAGCGTTTGATCGTTAAAGAACTGGCGCGAAATCCTTTGATTATCTCCGTAGTTGTCGGTATTAGTTTGAATCTGGCTGGTTTGAGCTTGCCAGCGTTGATTATGCAAACCATGGATCTAATGAGCCGTGCCGCCTTGCCTATGCTGCTATTGGCTGTGGGTGCCAGCATGAAGCTAAGCGCTATCCACAGCAACTGGCAGGCCTTACTAACAGTGATACTGGGTAAGGGTTTAATCATGCCTGGCTTTGCATTAACCGCAACCATGCTATTAGGCCTGCCAGCAGAGGTAGTGTTGCTGGCTGTGGTATTTACCTCTTTGCCGACAGCACCTGCGGCCTACGCCTTGGCTCAGCAATTGAAAGGCGATGCGCCGTTGATGGCAGATATTATCAGCGTGCAAACTCTTGCTAGTTTACTGACCTTAACAGCTTGGTTATTAATAGCGGTGCAAGTGACAGGCATTACCATTGGTAGTGCATAATTTATCTTGTATAGATAAGATAAAGTGATTTAAAGCAGCTGTTACATCAACTGCTTTAAACATGCACTCATAGCGGCGTAGGTGCTCTCTTGTAGAGGGTGCTCGCCGTTACTAATGACTTGGTTACCTGCCACATACACATCCTTTACTGGGTTGTGATTGCTGCCAAAGCACCATAGATCTAGCCATTTTTCTGGTGCGGCGCAAGCTAAAGTTGGGTAGCTAATATCCAAGCTAATAAAGTCTGCACGCCTACCTTCGGCAATACCGGCTTCTAGGCCGCAAGCGGCGGCTCCGTCGGCAACGCACTTCTGGTATAGATAACTACCCACGCTAGTGTTGTTGGCATCATACAAACGGTTGCGCTGCTGTTCGTGCAAACGCTGACTGTATTCCAACAAGCGAATCTCTTCGGCAGGTGAAATACAAACATGGCTATCAGAGCCTATGCCAAAGCGCCCGCCACCTTGGGCAAGCTGTGTAGCTGGGAAGATGCCATCACCTAAGTTAGCCTCAGTAGTAGGGCAAATACCTACTACAGCTTGGCTACGAATAATCTGTTGTAGCTCACTAGCGTCAATATGGGTAGCGTGCACCAAGCACCAACGATCACTTAAGCCAATTTCACTATCCAGCCAAGCTACAGGGCGTTGGCCACTCCAGGCGATGCAGTCATTTACTTCTTTTTGTTGCTCAGCAATATGAATGTGCACAGGCCAGCTGCTATTAGAGGCAGCTAAAGTCTCTTGTATTTGCGCCTTTGTTACTGCGCGTAAAGAGTGAAAGCACAGGCCTTGGTTTATGCGGCTAGAAGTATTGCTACTGGCTAGCTCTTGGTGCAATCCTAGGTAAGCATCCACGTCATGTAAAAAACGTTTCTGTCCGTCGTTGGCTGCCTGGCCGCCAAAGCCACTGTGGCTGTAGAGTACTGGCAGCAAGGTTTGGCCAATGCCTGTATCTTGGGCGGCATCACGTACCGCCAAGGCCATGGTGGCTGGGTTGTCATAGGCCTGGCCATTGGCTTGATGGTGCAGGTAATGGAATTCAGCTACCTGCGTGTAGCCCGCCTTAAGCATATCAATGTACAAAAAGCTGGCAATGGTTTGTACCTGCTCTGGTGTCAGTTTGCCTACTAAGCCATACATGAGATCGCGCCAGCTCCAGAAGCTGTCGGAAGGATTGAGGCTTACTTCGGCTAAACCTGCCATGGCTCTTTGGAAGGCATGGGAGTGCAAATTTACCATGCCAGGCAAGATGGGGCCTTGTAGTTTGGTGTCTCGTTCATGGGCTGCGCTGTCAACTTGTATATCCTTAAAGCAGCCGCCAGTAATTTGAAATCGAACGTCTTGTGCCCAGCCGGTAGGGAGTAGGGCGTGATCGGCGTGATAGTAGTGCATGTAAAAATTCACTTGTATTTAACTTGTATAGACAAGATGTTACTACCTTTTTGCTATTTAACGCCATATAATTACGACATAAATAAGCTAACAAAGCGTCATTATGAACGATACAGCTCTAGTCGATAGCCTCTTGGCGGTGATGGAAGATTCGCCAGCACCTATATATCAACGGGTAAAAGGTGCTATTAGTACCAAGGTGGTCAGCCAAGAATGGTTGCCTCACCAGCGCGTACCATCAGAAGCTGAATTAGTAAAAGCCTTGGGCGTAAGCCGCATGACGGTTAATCGCGCCTTGCGCGAGTTAACAGCCGAAGGTGTATTGGAGCGTCAGCAAGGTGTAGGTACCTTTGTAGCGCCACAAAAAGTGCACTCGGCTTTGTTTGAAGTGCACAACATTGCTGATGACATAAGTGCACGCGGTAACAAACATCATGCTCAAGTCCTGCGTTTGGACAGTGGCCAGGCAACTACCGACGAAGCCATGCAGTTGGGTATCCGTACCGGCAACGCAGTATTCCGTTCTTTGCTTGTACACTTTGAAAATGACAAGCCGGTACAAATGGAAGAGCGTGCCGTTAACGCGGTTATTGCCCCTGAATATACCGAGCAAGATTTCACCAGTATTACTCCTTATGAATATCTAAACCAAGCAGCCCCTATTAGCGAAGGTGAGCATCTTGTAGAAGCGGTGATGCCAAGTCGCTGGGAGGCTCAGGCTTTGGGTTTGTCAGAAGCTACTGCTTGTTTGCAAATTCGCCGCCGTACCTGGAGTGGCGATAATATTGTTACTAGTGCGCGCTTGTTGTCACCAGGGCATGTGTTGCAATTGTTTGGACATTTCCAGCGCTAAAATAATAAATAACACCGCAAATCTTTTAGTTTCTTAAAGAGAGAGGATTGTTTATTTTTTGCTTGTATATACATGTATAGTTGTCATAGAATGCCAGCCATGAATGGGGCTTTTTGGTGAATAGCACAAGCCCATAATTAATTGAGGTAACGCTATGAACAGCCCAATGCAACAAAACCGCTTTCGCGCTGGCGAAGTAAAAGCCAAGACCGGAACAGAGCTAGACGCCAAGAGCTGGTTGACGGAAGCTCCCTTACGCATGTTGATGAACAACCTAGATCCCGAGGTAGCAGAAAACCCACAAGAGCTGGTGGTATACGGTGGTATTGGGCGCGCGGCACGTAATTGGGATGCCTACGATCGCATCGTGGCTTCTTTGAAAGAGCTAGAAAGCGATGAAACCTTGCTAGTGCAATCGGGCAAGCCAGTAGGCGTATTCCGTACTCACGAAAACGCACCTCGTGTATTAATCGCCAACTCCAACCTAGTACCACACTGGTCTAGCTGGGAGCACTTTAACGAGCTAGATGCCAAGGGCCTAGCCATGTATGGCCAGATGACGGCGGGTTCGTGGATATATATCGGTAGCCAAGGCATCGTTCAGGGTACCTATGAAACCTTCGTAGAAGCGGGTCGTCAGCACTATGACGGAAGCTGGAAAGGACGTTGGATTCTAACAGCCGGTTTAGGTGGCATGGGCGGTGCACAGCCATTAGCAGCAAGCCTAGCTGGTGCTACTTCCTTGAACATTGAATGTCAGCAAAGCCGCATTGAGTTTCGTTTGGCCAATCGTTACCTAGACGAACAAGCTACGGACTTAGACGATGCCCTTGCGCGCATTGCTAAGTACACAGCTAGCGGCGAAGCCAAGTCCATTGGCTTGCTGGGTAATGCTGCTGATATCTTGCCAGAGCTAGTGAAGCGCGGCGTTAAGCCAGATCTAGTAACCGATCAGACATCTGCACATGATCCATTGAACGGCTACTTGCCACAAAATATGAGCTGGGAAGAATACCGCCAGCAGGGCGTGTTACAGCCTGATGTGATTGTTAGCAAAGCCAAGGCATCGATGGCCGTACATGTACAAGCCATGTTGGATTTCCATAATATGGGTATTCCTACAGTCGATTATGGTAACAATATTCGCCAAATGGCTATGGAAGAAGGCGTCGAAAAGGCCTTTGATTTCCCAGGTTTTGTACCTGCCTATATTCGGCCGTTGTTCTGTCGTGGCGTAGGTCCTTTTCGTTGGGCGGCCTTGTCGGGTGATGCAGAAGATATCTACAAGACCGATGCTAAGGTAAAAGAGCTTATCGACGACAAACATCTGCATAACTGGTTGGACATGGCCCGCGAACGCATTCAGTTCCAAGGTTTGCCTGCGCGTATTTGTTGGGTGGGCTTAGGGCAGCGTGAAAAGCTAGGCTTGGCCTTTAACGAAATGGTGCGTTCTGGTGAACTAAAAGCACCGGTCGTGATCGGTCGTGATCACTTGGATTCTGGCTCTGTAGCTAGCCCTAACCGTGAAACTGAAGCCATGGCTGATGGCTCTGATGCTGTGTCTGATTGGCCACTACTTAACGCTCTGCTTAATACGGCATCTGGCGCTACTTGGGTGTCTTTGCATCACGGAGGTGGCGTAGGTATGGGCTTCTCCCAACATTCTGGTATGGTAATTGTGTGTGATGGTACCGACGAGGCAGCAGCGCGTATTGCCCGTGTACTACATAATGACCCAGCTACTGGCGTGATGCGCCATGCGGATGCCGGATACCAAGAGGCCATTGATTGCGCCCAAGAACAGGGCTTGAATTTGCCCAGTTTAGGCTAACACCGACACAACCAGCATCGTCATTGCGAGGTGCGCAGCACCGCGGCAATCTCGGCACAGCAAAGCGAAGCAATCTCTAGCAGACACTGAAAGAGGTTGCCGCGTCGCTTCTCGCAATGATGGAGTTCAAAACTATGCTTTGAGCAAGCAAAAGAGAATTAACAATATGCATTATTTAGAAATTAATCCAGGCCAGCTAAACCTATCCCAGTTACGTCAAGCTAGCCGTGCATCAGTGCAAGTAAGCCTTGCTGCGGATTGCTTGGACGCGATCCATGCCAGCACTGCTCTAGTGCAGAAGATGATTGACGAAGACCGTACTGTGTACGGCATTAACACGGGTTTTGGTTTATTGGCTAACACCCGTATTGACGTTAAGGACTTAGAAGAGCTACAGCGTTCTATTGTTTTGTCCCATGCGGCAGGCATTGGCGAACTAATGCGTGATGAAACCGTACGCTTGGTGATGATTCTTAAGATCAATAGCCTTGCACGTGGCTATTCTGGTATTCGATTAGAAGTAATCGAAGCCCTAATTACCCTGTTAAACCATAATATCTATCCATGCATTCCACAAAAAGGTTCTGTGGGCGCCTCTGGTGACCTAGCCCCCTTGGCGCACATGAGTGCTGTGCTATTAGGTGAAGGCCAGGCACGCTACCAGGGTGAAATTATCTCAGGCCAAGCGGCTCTAGCTATTGCTGGTTTGGCCCCCGTTGTATTGGCACCAAAAGAAGGCCTAGCCCTTCTCAACGGCACCCAGGCGTCTACCGCTTTTGCGCTAGAAGGTTTGTTTGCTGCCGAAGACCTATGGGCCTCTGCGGTTGTTTGCGGTTCCTTGTCGGTAGAAGCAGCCCTAGGTAGCCGCCGTCCTTTTGATGAACGTATTCATATTGTGCGTGGCCATCCAGGTCAAATAGACGCAGCTGCGGCCTACCGTCATCTATTGGGTGAGCAAAGCGAAGTGGGTGATTCCCATGAAAACTGCGAAAAGGTCCAAGATCCTTATTCATTACGTTGCCAGCCACAGGTTATGGGCGCTTGCTTGGATCAAATTCGCCATGCGGCCAAGGTGCTGCAGATAGAATCCAATGCCGTGTCAGATAACCCGCTAGTGTTTGCTGAAGAGGAAGACATCATTTCTGGTGGTAACTTCCACGCCGAACCGGTAGCGATTGTGGCCGATGGCTTGGCCATTGCCATTGCCGAAATCGGTAGTCTTTCTGAGCGCCGCATGGCCCTATTGATTGATTCTGGTTTGAGTAAATTGCCTCCGTTCCTCGTCGACAATGGCGGTGTTAACTCGGGCTTTATGATTGCCCAGGTAACCTCGGCGGCCCTAGCTAGCGAAAACAAAACCTGGGCGCACCCTGCCAGTGTTGATAGCTTGCCTACTTCGGCTAACCAAGAAGATCACGTATCCATGGCCACCTTTGCTGCACGCCGTTTGTACGATATGGCGGGTAACACACGGGGTATTTTGGCTGTTGAGCTCTTGTCTGCCGTACAAGGTTTGGATTTTAGAAAGCCACTGCAAAGTACGCCTGCGTTAGAGAAGGCCCGCTCTGGCCTACGTGCCAAGGTGCCCTTTTATGACAAGGATCGTTACTTTGCGACAGACATAGAGTCTGCCAATAGCCTATTGGCCATGGCTTGTCATAATAGCTTGATGCCAAAACAGATATTACCAAGCTTTGGTTAATAAATACGCTCATTGCGAATTCATTCCCGTCATCGAGCGATACCTCGCACTGACCGGGAATGGTAAATTCGCAATGACAGAAAACAAGGACCATTATAATGACAACTCTTTGGCACGGCTTTGATATGGCAACCATGGTTGGTGGCCAATACAACCTAGTGGCAGATGCCGCCATGGTTACCGAAGCAGGTAAAATCACCTGGCTTGGTAAAGTGGCCGATGCACCGGCGGCCGATATCAAACAAGACATGGGAGGTGGTTTAGTAACGCCGGGTTTGATTGATTGTCATAGTCATATTGTTTTTGGTGGCAACCGCAGTGGCGAGTTTGAAATGCGCATGCAAGGTGCCGACTATGCCGCCATTGCCAAGGCCGGAGGCGGCATTGTCTCAACTGTAACCGCCACCCGTGAAGCGACCGAAGATGCGTTGTTTGAACAAGCTAGCCGGCGCTTAAAGAGCCTCATGGCCGATGGCGTTACCAGCATCGAGATTAAATCTGGCTATGGCCTAGACGAAGACAACGAGCTAAAAATGCTACGTGTGGCACGCCGTTTGGGCGACGAATTTTCCATAAATGTTCGCACTAGTTGTTTGGCTGCCCATGCCTTACCAAAAGAATACGCTGGTCGTGATGATGACTATATTGACTTAGTTTGTGAGTACATACTACCAGCTGTTGCCCAGGCGGGTGTCGCTGATGCTGTTGATGGTTTCTGTGAAGGCATTGCTTTTTCAGCTGCGCAAATGGAACGAGTTTTCAATAAAGCACAAGCATTAGGTCTACCTGTAAAATTACATGCAGAGCAATTATCGGATCTAGGTGGCGCAGCCATGGCGGCAGGTTTCGGTGCCTTGTCTGTGGATCATTTGGAATATCTAAACGCACAAGATATTCCCGCTATTAAGCAAGCGGGCAGTGTTGCGGTGATTTTGCCAGGGGCTTTTTATAGCCTGCGCGAAACCCAGTTGCCACCCATTGCAGCCTTACGTGAAGCCGGTGTGCCCATGGCCATTGCCAGTGATGCCAATCCAGGTTCTGCCCCCGTTTTGTCACTGCGTTTAATGATGAACATGGGTTGTGTGCTGTTTGGCATGACGCCAGAAGAAACCTTGGCTGGCGCAACCTGCCATGGTGCAAGAGCCTTGGGGTTGCAAGATAGCCATGGCCACCTTGCTGTGGGTATGGCTGCCGATTTTGTTTGTTGGGATGTTACTGGCCCTGCGGATTTAAGCTATTGGCAAGGTGGCCAGCTGATGAAGCAGCGTGTACTGGCAGGTAATCTGACATGAACAACTGGCAAGCATTTGATCTACACGAAGGTAACAGCCCATTACTAATTAGTATGCCTCACAGCGGTACCTGTTTAACGGCTGAAGTCGCACAAGGCATGACACCAGCAGCCAAGGCCTTACCAGACACAGACTGGCACATTCCCGAGTTATATAAGCTGGCACCGAGCCTAGGTGCTAGCATTGTCAGTGCCAACTACTCGCGTTATGTCATAGACCTAAACCGTCCAGAAAACAATGCCGCCTTGTACACCAGTAAAACCACAGGCTTATTCCCGGAGATCTTGTTTACCGACGAGCCGCTTTTTCAAGTGGGTAAAACTCCCAGTGCCGACCATCGAGAAACCTGTAAACAACAAGTGTGGCAGCCTTATCACCATGCCATTACCCAGCAATTAGAGCGCATTAAACAGCAACATGGCTATGCCATCTTATTAGATGCCCATTCCATTTCTGGCCAAGTACCCATGTTATTTTCAGGTGATCTGCCGCACTTTAACTGGGGCGCCAATGCCGGTAACAGTTGTGCAGAAAGTATATTGCAGGTGGCGCAAAACAGTGTGAATGAAGGGATGTATACGCAGGTGAGCAATGGCCGTTTTAAAGGCGGTTATATCACTCGCCACTATGGCCAACCCCAGCAAGGGGTGCATGCCATTCAGTTAGAGCTAAGCCAAGATACTTATTTGCAGGATAGCTATAAGCAAGACGGTAACTACGTATTGAGCCCTGAAAAGCTAGACACAGTTACCCTTGTACTCAACAAGCTATTAAAGGGCTTAATAGCCTGGTGTCCTTAGTTTAAACCTTTAGAGGTTTAACTTCATTTCTACCAGACAAGGTTTAAAACCCAGTTTTTCGTAGGCGCGTATGGCGGAGTTGTTGCCGTCGTACACGTCTAGATAAAAGTCCGTTACACCTTGTGCTTTACTCCACTGGGTTAGCTTATCGATCAAGGTAGTGATTAAACCCTTGCCCCGTTGGCTAGGCGCAACATACATGCATCCTAGGTAACCATGGCGATCATGTTTATGGGCAGGCTTCGAGTCGCGTATTTGTACATAACCCGTGCCTACTAGTTCTCCTGATTCATCTTCAATCATCAGAACACAAGCTAGGTCACTTTGTACCAAGTCATCAAAATCATAGTAAGTAGCGCCGCTAGGCCGAATATCGGCATCAAAAGGCCGTTCAGCTTCAACTAGTTCTTGTTCCATGTGCAGCAGCACAGGTATGTCGGACATTAGGGCAGGGCGAAATAACATAGCTATGTAAACCGTTTGTGAGTGTTATTTTGCTTGATCCTAACAGGGATTTTTCAGCGAGACTACGCTTTTGTTGTTCTGGCTAATGGGTGGCGAAAAAAAACTGCTACAAAATATCTATTTTATTTTATATTTTTGTATCATATAATCATTTCTTTGACGTTGATCAATTTTGGGAAGTGTTATGAAGGTTTCAAGTTATGTGGCAGGACGTTGGCATGAAGCTGCCGATGATGGCGTACAGGTATTCAATGCTGTTAATGGTGACCTAGTAGGTAGCGTCAGCAGTGCTGGTGTCGACTTTGACGAAGTACTGGACTACGGCCGTAAAGTAGGTGGCCCAGCCCTACGTAAGTTGACCTTCCACGAGCGTGGCAACATGCTTAAAGAATTGGCCAAGTATTTGCTAGAACGCAAGGCCGAATTCTACACAGTATCGGCCTTTACGGGTGCCACCAAGCTAGACAGCTGGGTGGACATCGAAGGTGGTGTGCAAACCCTATTCACCTATTCTGGCCTAGTACGCCGCGAATTTGCCAATGAGACCTTTGCTGTTGAAGGCAACTCCGAGCCACTGTCCAAAAACGGCACCTTTGTGGGTCGCCATATTCTGACTCCCAAAGAAGGCGTAGCGGTACACATCAATGCCTTTAACTTCCCTTGCTGGGGTATGCTTGAAAAAATTGCCCCTAGCTTGGCGGCCGGTATGCCCGTTGTTGTGAAACCAGCCACCGCCTCTGGCTACCTAACAGAAGTAATGGTTAAGGCCATGATCGACTCGGGCATCCTGCCAGATGGCGCTATACAACTAATCAGCGGTAGCGTGGGCAACCTGCTAGATCTACTAGACGAACAAGACGTTGTGACCTTTACCGGATCGGCCTCTACCGGCCAAAAGCTCCGTTCACACCCCAATATTATTGGTAAGAGCATTCCATTTACCATGGAAGCCGACTCCCTAAACTACAGTATCCTTGGCGAAACAGCTGTACCTGGCACACCAGAGTTTGACCTGTTCGTTAAAGGCGTTGTGGCAGAAATGACCGTGAAAGCCGGTCAAAAATGCACCGCTATACGTCGTTCTCTAGTGCCAACGGCACAGATGGATGCCGTAGGTGAAGCCCTAAGCGCACGCCTAGCCAAGACCACCCTAGGTGATCCGGCCATGGAAGGCGTACGCATGGGGCCGCTAGTAGGTCGTGATCAGGTTGCCGACGTATGGGAACAAGTAAACAAGCTTAAAACAGCCTCCGACGTAGTTTGCGGTGGTACAGAAGACTTTGATTTAGTAGGCGGTAGCAAAGAAAAAGGTGCCTTCTTCCCGGCTACCGTTTTGCGTTGTGACCAGCCGTTTAACACCGACCTACCCCACAGCGTAGAAGCCTTTGGCCCAGTGACCACCATGATGCCCTACGCAAACTTGGACGAAGCCATTGCCCTAGCCAAGCTAGGCCGCGGTAGCCTAGTCGGCTCCATCGTTACTGCTGACTCCCAAGAAGCCACCAAGATGGTATTAGGTACTGCTTGTTGGCACGGTCGTCTACTTATTCTTAATGAAGAGTGCGCCAAAGAATCTACTGGCCACGGTTCGCCACTACCTACATTGGTACACGGTGGCCCAGGCCGCGCCGGTGGCGGCGAAGAACTAGGTGGCATCCGCGCCGTTAAGCACTACATGCAGCGTACTGCCCTGCAGGGTAGCCCAACCATGCTCACCAACATTACCAAGGAATTTCACCCTGGTTCTGAGCAGGTTAAGACCGACATACACCCATTCCGTAAGTACTTTGAAGACCTACAGATAGGCGAGACTCTGATTACTCACCGTCGTACCGTAACCGAAGCCGACATCGTTAACTTCGGTTGCCTATCTGGTGACCATTTCTATGCCCACTTTGACGAACAAGCCGCCAAAGACTCCCTATTTGGCAAGCGCGTAGCCCACGGTTACTTCGTTATCTCTGCTGCAGCGGGCATGTTCGTAGAGCCTTCACCAGGCCCAGTACTCGCTAACTACGGCCTAGAAAACCTCCGTTTTATCGAGCCAGTAGGCATCGGTGACACCATCCAAGTACGCTTGACCTGTAAGCAAAAAATCTACAAGGACAAGCGTCCAGACGACTTTGCGCCTACCGGCGTAGTGGAATGGGATGTAGAAGTATGGAACCAACACGGCGATTCCGTTGCCTTGTACAGCATCATGACCTTGGTTGAGCGTCGCGAAGACTAAAACGTCATTGCGAGGTGCACAGCGCCGCGGCAATCTCTGCGCACTCTGGGGCAGACATCAGGTATGCCTCCATATATTCAAAACTTCAAAAAGGCTTAGTGCATCAAGCACTAGGCCTTTGTTGCAGCCAAGAAACTAACGCGGACTCACTGGAAGATTATTGCGCAGCGCGGTATACGAATGTTAGCTGTCTGATTTGAGTTATTACGCGTGATGACAAAAGGCACACATTTGTGCTAATCTTCGTATTATGAAAGTTTTTAACTGGAACTCCGAAAAAAATCAGCAGCTCATTGAAGAACGAGGCAGATCTTTTGAAGAAATTATCTTTCATATTGAGAATGGGGGGCTTTTAGATGATATTTGTCATCCCAATGCAGTGGATTATCCCCATCAAAAAATTTTTGTCGTGGCGGTAGACAGTTACGCCTACTTAGTTCCGTATGTCGAAACTGAAGACGAGTATTTTTTAAAGACCGTGATCCCTAGTCGTAAATTCACTAAATTATATCTGAGAGGTGTCTCATGAATATGGTAAAACTCTCAAAAGAAGAACAAGAGCTTCTGGATTCAGTGGAGTCGGGAGATTTCGAATCAACCCTGACGGAAACCCGCAAGGAAGAGTTGGAAGCTGCCGCTACCAATACCTTTAAGAAAGATAAACGGATCAATATTCGTATATCTAGTCGCGATCTTACTGCGGTTCAGTCAAGGGCATCCGAAGAAGGTATTCCCTATCAGACTTTAGTTTCAAGTATCATCCACAAATATGTATCTGGTTCATTGCGCGATATAGCAGCTAACAAGAAAAGGCAAGACGACGCGTAAACGCGCGCTTGCTTTTGGCGTTAGTTTACCGATCAGAATCACCAGCCCACTAATTGGTTTGAACCCCTATATGCCGGAGCCAATGCAAATGGTGAAGGTGTGCCTTGGGCCACCATGGATACTCACTACCGCTCATGTGGATTTGTATAAGGCTTGTAGGCTGGATTCGGTCCTTCTTCTCGAACTAAATAAGGTTTATAAATGATAAACGATTATTTGGTCTATATAACACTAGCCATTGCCGTAACGGCAATACCAGGTCCGGCTGTTGTACTGACTATAAAGAACAGTCTGGTTTATGGTTATAAAACGGCTATTGTAAATATCTTTGCTAATTTTGTTGCCATGTTAATTTTAGCAACCCTTTCTGCTTTCGGGTTGGGGGCCATTATTCTGTCATCTACAGTTTTGTTCTCGCTAGTTAAAATCCTCGGCGCTATTTATTTGGTTTATCTTGGTGTAAAAATATGGCGCTCGCCTAGTCAAATTGAAGGTAATCAAGAGTTACCGAAGACCAAAGCATCTAAGCCTTTAATGGCCGTGTTCAAAGAAGGTTTTGTTGTGGGTATTAGTAATCCTAAGGCAATCGCTTTTTTTACTGCACTGTTTCCGCAATTCATTGATGTGTCGCGGGCATTTGTACCGCAGTTTTTAACTCTGATCCTTACCATTGAAGGAATTTCGATTGCTATCATGATTGGTTATGCACTATTAGCTGCTATGGCATCGCCGTTTCTATCTAAGCCAAGTGCAATGAAGGTATTCAATAGATTGACTGGCACGGCCTTTATTGGTTTTGGGGCTGCGTTGGTATACAAATAGTAATAAGGGTGTGGCATGGGCAAAGGTGCATTAACGTTTTTCTGTGGCAAGATGGGGGCCGGCAAGTCCACTAAGGCTCTGGAGCTGTCCAAGCAAAGCAATGCTGTCTTGTTATCAGAAGATGAGTGGTTGGCATCGCTATATCCAAACAAAATCGCTTCCTTGTCGGACTATATGCATTACGCTAATCTGATGAAGCCGCTAATCAAAAAACTTGTGCAGTCTATTTTGCTGACTGGGGCCGACGTGGTGATGGATTTTCCTGCCAATACGATACCTCAGCGTAATTGGTTTAAAAGTATCTTTACGGAAATAGAAGCCCCCCATAAGCTATTGTTTATCGATCTTGCCAACGAAGTTTGCTTGGCACACATTGAGCAGCGACGTATTGAACAACCAGAGCGCGCAGCAACTGATACGGCTGAGATGTTTACCAAGGTGACTAAGCATTTTGTGGCACCAGGTCTAGAAGAAGGCTTTAATCTAGTTCAGATATCGTCAAGAAGATAGCTGATAAGCGCTTGCTCCTAAAAAGGAAAATAATCATGTCTTTACCTCCATGCCCGAGCTGCCAGTCCGAATACGTATATCAAGATCAAGACAACTTGATTTGCCCAGAATGTGCCTATGAGTGGAACCCTGAAGAAGTAGCCGAAGACGCTAAGTTGAACATCAAAGATGCCAACGGCACCTTGCTAGCGGAAGGTGATAAGATCACCCTAGCCAAAGACATTAAAGTAAAGGGCAGCTCGCAGGTGCTAAAGATTGGCACCAAAGCGGTAATTCGCCGTATGAAGGATAGTAATGATCACCAGCTTGATTGCCGAGTTGATGGTGCTGGTGACATGATAGTGACTGCTAAGTACGTGAAGAAGGTCTGATAGGAAGTTAGTTCTAATATCTCAAATTGACGGTACCATAATTTGGTACTACACTGGTTGGTATGAAAAGAAAGCATCAGAAAACCCTTGAGCTTATTTTTTCTAGACCTGTGAGTGGTAATGTCAAATGGAAGGACATTGAACAGCTGTTTCTTGAGCTAGGGGCTGAAATAGTGGAAGGAGAAGGATCTCGTATAGGTGTCCGGCTATTTGGTGAGCGTAGGGTTTTTCATAGACCTCACCCTTCGCCAGATACTGATAAAGGTGCTGTAAATAGTGTTAGACGTTGGCTAGCAGTAAACGGGATAGAGCCATGATTAATGTTATGAATATAGATGAATACGATGCTGTGATTCAGTACGATCCTGAGTTTGAGATGTTTAGAGGCGAGTTCATTAATTTGAATGGTGGTGCTGATTTCTATGCGTCTGATATAGAAGGTCTTCAAACTGAAGGTAAAGCGTCGTTGAATATGTTTCTCGCTATGTGTCGAGAGGACGGTGTAAGTCCAAAGAAAAATTATTCTGGCAAATTTAATGTCAGAATTTCTCCTGAATTGCATGAAGGGTTGGTTGTTAAAGCTGCGGCAGCTGGCAAAAGCATCAATCAAGTTGTTGTTGAATCTATTGCCAATACCATAAACAGCTCTGCCTGATTAGGTTTTCTATTACAAAGGTATATTGTGCAAGCCTATTGCAACTATGCTAATATAGATATAACTAATTCACCTAAGTATATGC
Organism: uncultured Pseudomonadales bacterium; assembly: GCA_938084925.1. Classification (GTDB taxonomy): domain Bacteria; phylum Pseudomonadota; class Gammaproteobacteria; order Pseudomonadales; family Balneatricaceae; genus Njordibacter. Next base: position 34,515 of record CALKFY010000075.1, on the reverse strand, counting down.
TATATTTTTATACCTAGCCGCATTTAGCTCCGACCAGTTCAATTAGAGACCTGTGTAATCATTATGAAATCTTATCTATTGTCTTTTGCTTTGTTGTTTTCAAGCACCGCAATTGCCCAAACAACAGTACCGACTAGCGAACAAATGTTGGCCGCAGCCAATGACGCTATCACCCATATCACTGCTGAGCAGTTACAGCAGCAGATCAAAGACCAACCAGAGACCGTCGTTATTGACGTGCGTACGCAGTACGAAGTGAATTTGTTAGGTACCTTGGGTATTTATCAGAACATCAATATTCCACGTGGTTGGATCGAATTTGATGTAGGCGAAGCTGTAGAATCCTTTGATACGCCAATTGTGGTTTATTGCGGTACTAACGTGCGAAGCCCGATGGCAGCACAAACGTTAATGAATATGGGTTATACCAACGTTAGTAACTATGACGGTGGTTTTTTTGAATGGCAAGAAATGGGTTTGGATACCAACCTACGCACACTCGATGCTAACAGTTTGTTGTACCAGCGTCCTGAGAAAGTCGTTGAAGGTGTTTATTCTGCTATTGGTGCGCCAGCCCCTTCTACCTATGAAAACTCTGGTCACAACAATAACTTGAGCTTTATCGTTGCAGATGATGCCGTAGTGGTATTTAACGGTGGTGGCAGCTATTTGCTAGCCAAGGCCATGCACGAAGAAATCAAGCAAGTTACCGATCTACCAGTTAAGTATCTTATCTATGAGAACGCCCAAGGCCACGCGGTATTTGGTGGTAGCTACTGGAAAGAGCAGGGTGTGGAGATTATTGCTCACGAAAATACCCCAGAGATCTTAGAACATGATGCTGAAAAGATGATGGAGCGTACTCAACGCAGCCTAAAAGACAAGTTCTTTAAGTCTCACGTAGTCATGCCAGATCGTACTTTCTCTGATGAATACGTTGTACCAGTAAAGGGCAAAGAAATTGTACTCAAGCACTTCGGCCATGCCCACAGTCCAGATGATATGCAGCTTTGGTTGCCTGAAGATGAGCTGCTGATTTCCGGTGACTTCGCCTTTAACGTACGAATGCTGCCTGTATTGGAGCACACGGACATGCTGGCTTGGCAGGAAAACTGGGCGCAACTTGAAGAGTTGAATCCAAAAATCATTATCCCTGGCCACGGTGGTGTTACAGACCTAGAAACCGTAACTCATTACACCATGGGCTATATTAACTACATGGTTGATGAAGTAATGAAGGTGTTGGATGACGGCGGTGATCTAACGGATGCTTATAAGATCGACCAATCACAGTTTATGCAGTGGAAGACTTACCGCCAGCTATCTTTAAGAAACGCGGCAGAGCTTTACAAGATTGCCGAATTTGAATGGTAATTTGGCCGCTATTATAAGGTCAAAAATGTAGTAAAAGCCTCAGCTATAGCTGGGGTTTTTTTTGCAAACTGATATCATGTTGCTGGTAATAGATGTGAGCTAATAGCAATGAACAAGCGTAAAAAGGGCAACCAAATTCTTAAGGCTCGCGCCAAGCGTGCCAAGGCCAAACTTGCACCAAAAAATAAGCCTAGATACATTAGCAAGGCCGAACGTGCCAACCTGTCTGATGGCAGTGCTGCTAACACCAATGCTGAGCAGCAGCCTTGAGCACTTATGTACACCAGCAGTGCACGCAGTCCTTACCTATTCTGTATGCAGACGATGCCATAGTCTTGGTTAACAAGCCCAGTGGCTTGTTGTCGGTGCCAGGACGTGATCCTGCCAATTACGACAGCGTGTATAGCCGTTTGTTAGCGCGTTTCGGGGAGATGCATGTGGTACACCGGTTGGATATGGATACCTCTGGTGTGATGGTTCTGGCGCGTCACAAGGATGCTTTGCGTCACCTCAGTCGGCAGTTTCAGGAGCGCACTACACGTAAACAGTATTTGGCTTGGGTAGATGGTCCTATGGCACAAGACCAAAGCAGTGTTAATTTGCCTTTGCGTTGTGATTGGCCCAATCGTCCTAAGCAGATGGTAGATATGATTCAAGGTAAGCCAAGCCTTACGGAATATGAAGTGTTGCATTACGATGCCGTTAAGCAAGCAAGTTTGGTGCGTTTAACACCTATCACCGGTCGTTCGCACCAATTGCGTGTGCATATGGCAGCTTTGGGCAATCCTATTTTGGGTTGTCGCTTTTATGCCGATGCACAGGCACAAGCAAAAGCTGCGCGTTTGCAGTTACATGCTGAGTATTTACGAATATTGCATCCAGATAGCAATTTGTCGTTGAGCCAGCGAGTAGAGGCAGATTTTGTGTCGCGTGAGTATCAGAAAGATTGTTTTGCTACGCTCGCAAAGACGAGCTGGTAATGCTCAAACAAAGCGATTGATAACGTTCCACAGCTCATCTTCAGAGAAGGGCTTGTGTACGTAGTCGTTGATACCTGCTTCTAGCCAAGCTTGTTGTTCCGCAACAGGGTCACGGGCAGTGGCAGCAATAATAGGGGTGTTGGCGCGTTGCGCATCTTTCATGGCGCGGATAGCGCGGGTAGCGGCAAGACCGTCTAGGTTAGGCATCATTAAATCCATGATGATGATGTCATATTGCTTGTCGCGAACACAGTTAAGAGCTTCCACGCCGTCTTCGGCCAAATCTACCTGAATGCCAGAAAAGGTCAGGAATTCGCTTATGATTTCTTGGTTGACGACATCGTCTTCAACGACCAAGATTTGGATTTGGGACATGGACTACTACCTTGCATACTAACGCTAGGGGTAAATTGTGCCATAGCCAAGCCTGAAAGCAAGTTTTTCAGGCCTATTTATGGCATATTTCTAATCTTCTAGGACCAAAGACCTAGTTAGGAGTAGGCATATTAGGCTTGCGACAGGTTGATAGCTTGTTGCCAAACTTTGTCGTCTAGCTCTACTACAGGCTGTTGCGTCTTGTTGGCACCGGGTAGACGAGCACCAGGTTGCGCCTTGATCACTTCTTGAATAGCTTCCATGCGCTGCCAAAAACCTTGGCCGGCAACATTGGTAGGATCAATAATGATATAAGTTTGGCCTAGGTCGTGTGGTGTACCTTCTGGCTTCTTTAGTGGTTCTAACTGAGTGCTGGTGTTGCCGTTGGTGAAGGCGGCTGCCAATATTTCTACCATCAAGCCAAAACCATAACCTTTGTAGCCGCCTGACGACATCAATGAACCGCCTTTGATAACAGCATTTGGATCAGTGGTAGATTGGCCTTCGGAATCTACACCCCAGCCCACCGGAATGTCTTCGCCCGCGGCCGCGGCCATAGTGATTTTGCCCAAGGCAATAGCACTTGTGGACTGGTCAAAATGCATGGCTAGGCCACCATCTTCGGCAGGCACTGACATGGAGAATGGGTTAGTGCCCAATACAGCTTTGGTGCCACCTGGAGGTGATACACAAGCAGAAGCGTTAGTTAGGCCAATAGCGATAAAGCCAGCGCGGGCGATCTGCTCGGTAAAGTAGCCTAGGGATGTGCAAGTATGGGCGTGGCAAATGGCCAAGCTAGCAATGCCATTAACCTTGGCGGCTTCTAATGCGGTTGGTAAGCCGCGGGTGAAAGCTGGTTGGGCAAAGCCTAACTTAGCGTCTACTTTTACACTACCAGGTTTAGGCTGGCTTACTTCGGGTTCTACATTGCCTAGTACGCGGCCGGTTTTAAGCTGTGCGCAGTAGCTTTCTAAGTAGTAAAGTCCACAAATACGGTTGCCATAACCTTCCGCTACACGGACTGCATGTGCCACACTGTCGGCAATCCAGTCATCGGCGCCGTGGGCTTTTAGGGCTTGGCTGGTAGTAGATTCTATGGTGTCTAGGTCAACATTTGTGGTGCTCATTGGCGGGTCCGTATATTGGTCAATAAAGGGGCGATTGTAGGGGATGGGGCAAGGTGGGGTAAAGCCTGGAAACTGGCTTTGTCTCCTAAAGATAAGAATTGGGTGAGAAATGGATGGAAACAAGGCTGATTTGAGGATATATTTCGCCATAAGAGTCTAATCCATGTTGGAATTAAACCAATTCTGGTTGCGAATACCGGGCCTTATCAATAGCCCATCTTATAGTCTTCTTTAGAAAGAGTGGTGTTTATGTCACGACGTCCCCATTTGCCCACATTAAACTGGCTGCGTACCTTCGAATCGGCTGCCCGTCATATGAGTTTTACCACAGCGGCGGCTGAGCTGAATTTGACACAAGCTGCGGTTAGCCAGCAAATTAAATTGTTAGAACACTATTTATGTCAGCCACTGTTTCAGCGTATGCCGCGTGGCTTGCAACTTACTGAAGCTGGCCGGGCCTACTTGCCTAAGGTAAAGGATGCTTTGGACCGGCTCAGTATGGCTACTCAAGAAGTATTCGGCCAGGTTAAGGAGCAGCGCGTACGTGTACGCGTAAGCGGTGCCTTTGGTTGGTGGTTGATGCCTCGTTTAACTGATTTTCAAGAACGTTTTCCGCATATTGAATTGCGCATAGCGCGTGTGCAATGGCTGCCTGAAGTACGGGTGGAAGACTATGATTTAGAAATTCGTTGGGGGCCAGGTGTGTGGGCCGAGCCAGAAGTGGTGCAGCTTACCCATGGTGCCCTGCAGCCAACGTGTTCGCCAGCTTTGCTAGAAGGGGATCACCCGCTTACTAGTTTAGATAACCTGCAGTACCACCGTTTAATTCATCTTACAGGTACCTTGTCTGGCTGGAGTGATTGGTTTCGTACGGCTGGTTTGCCACCGGAGCAGTTAGGCTCTGGCGATCAAATGGATTCATCGGATTTTTGCCAGATGGCGGCCATGTCAGGTATGGGGGTAATGCTAGGCTTGGACTTTTTGACTAAGGATGAGTTGGCTAAAGGTACTCTGGTACAGCCCTTTGATTGGTCGATTCCGAGTGCTGAAAACTTCTACTTGATTAAGCCGCAAGGCGGGCCCTTGAGCCCTGCGGCTCAGCAATTTTCGGACTGGTTACAAGAAAGCCTAGCTGTTTAGGCTAGGCTTTTTGGTTTAACGCGGTCTTGCTGTTCTTAAATAGTGATTAAGAACGAGGCTTAGGGCCGCGTGAGTGGCGACGTTCGCCACCACGATCTCCGCGATCACCACGGTTGTCAGAACGACCACGCTGGTGCTTGCCGCCACCTGGGCCACCACGGCTTGGGCGACGTGGTCGAGGTGCGCCAGGAACAAAATCATCCGCAGGGCCTTCTGACTCAAGTTGTAGCGGCTGGTTGCGCACGCGTACACCTTTTAGCAGATTTTGTACTTCCTGAGGCATGCCGGCCGGCAAATCAACAGTACTGTACTCATCGTGCAGTTTGATACGGCCAATATAGGCGCTGGATAGGTCGGCTTCGTTGGCAATGGCGCCAACAATGTCACCTGGGTTGACGTTATGGTCACGGCCAACGGCAATGCGGAAGCGTTCCATAGCAATAGGTTCGCCATCATGCTCTGGGCGTGGCTGACGTTCGCGTTTTTCACGGCGTTCACGATCTGGGCGCTCGTCAAAACCAACGCTTTCATCACGACGAGAACGTTCTGGACGGCCTTCAGGCAAAATTAGTGGTTTTTCCTGTTGAATAAGGTGCAACAAGGCGGCAGCAACTTGCTCTGAGCTAGTGTCACGTTCTTCAACAAACTGGGAAACAATTTCACTAAACTTGCTAAGGTCAGCAGACAATGCCTTTTCCAATTCATCTTTGAATTGGTCAATGCGGCGTTCTTGTGCTTGCTCGCGGCTAGGCAATTCCATTGGTGTAATGGTTTGGCGAGTAGCTTCTTCGATAGCGCGTAGCATACGGCGCTCGCGTGGTGCGACAAACAAGATGGCGTTGCCTTCACGACCAGCACGGCCAGTACGGCCAATACGGTGTACGTAGGCTTCTGTATCGTAAGGAATGTCGTAGTTGATAACGTGGCTTACACGAGCAACGTCGATACCACGGGCGGCAACATCTGTCGCCACAAGAATGTCGGTTTTGCCATTCTTCAGCTGCTCAATGGTGCGCTCACGCAATTGCTGAGACATGTCGCCATTGATAGCGGCAGCACTATGGCCACGAGCTTCTAACTTGTCAGCCAGCTCTACGGTCAAAGTCTTGGTGCGTACAAAGATGATAACGCCATCAAAGTTTTCAACTTCTAAGATGCGGGTAAGAGCATCTAGCTTAGGAGTGCCCACGGCTTTCCAGTAACGTTGAGTAATACGCTCTACGGTAGCGGTTTCTGATTCGATCTTCACGATTTGAGGATCTTTCAGGTATTTTTGCGCTGTTCTTTGGATCTGGGAAGGCATGGTCGCGGAGAACAAGGCTACCTGACATGCGTCTGGCTTGTGTTCCAGGATCCAGTTGATGTCGTCGATAAAGCCCATGCGTAGCATTTCGTCAGCTTCGTCTAGTACCACAGTTTGTAGGTTTTCTAGCTTTAGTGTGCCACGACGCATATGGTCCATAACACGGCCAGGAGTACCAACAATAACTTGTACGCCACGCTTTAGCATGCGTAGTTGGTTTTGCATGCTGCTACCACCGTAAATTGGCAGTACATGGAAACCTTTTAATTCGCTAGCATAGTTCTGGAAAGCTTCAGCTACCTGGATAGCTAGTTCGCGTGTTGGCGCTAGCACCAATATTTGTGGGTTGGTGTTCTTTAGGTCAATACGTGACAAGGTTGGTAGGGCAAAGGCGGCGGTTTTGCCGGTACCTGTTTGCGCTGTACCAAGGATGTCTTTACCAGCTAGAATCGGTGGGATACTAGCGGCTTGAATAGGGGAAGGTTGTTCGTAGCCGATACGTGATAATGCTTTCTGTACAGGTGCAGAAAGGCCTAATTCGGCAAAGCCAGAGGCTGTGGTCATGGATAATCCTGGGGTATAGAGGAGTCAGCATTGGCTGACAGACTTGATTCGCGGCATATTATACGGGATTTTGCGCTGAAAAGATATGCGAGTGTTGTAGGGGGCGCTTAAGAAGTTTTCACCTAGTTAGGATCAGACTTGAAGATTGCCCCCCTAAATATTTTAGCCTTTAAGTGCTGCCAAAACTGATTCTGGCGAACTAACACCATAAGGGTCGGCGGCGTGGTTGTCTTCACGGCCTGGTTCTTCTAACCAGTGCTGGATGATACCGTTATCAACGACCATTGCGTAGCGCCATGAACGTAAGCCAAAGCCGATGTTGCTCTTATCGACTAGCATGCCCAGCTGGCGAGTAAATTCGCCAGCACCGTCGGGGATGAAGCTAAGGTTTTCAACGCCTTGGTCTAACATCCATTTACGCATGACAAAGGTGTCGTTGACAGACAGCACATAGACTTCATCGACGCCATGGGATTTGATTTCCTCATAGGCCGCTTCAAAGCCAGGTACCTGAAAGGTGCTGCATGTCGGTGTGAAGGCCCCCGGTAGAGAGAAGACCACGATCTTTTTGTTGCTAAAAATCTCGTCGCTAGTGACTTGCTGCCAGCGGAATGGGTTGTCGCCACCGATGCTCTCGTCTCGTACGCGGTAGTGAAAAGTGATGTTTGGTACTTGAATGCCCTTGTGCATGGTAAATCCCTCTAAAGTTGTTGCTAGGTTCTTAACTGATGATAAGAGATCGTTGTGTCGATCTGATGTAGCCATTGTGCGATAAGTTATGTTATTTGTATAATCGTTTGAATTGTTATTTGTGATAGGAAAAATCAATAATGATAAGTGTTAAAGATTTGCATTATTTAGTGGTGCTATCCCAGACTCAGCATTTTGGTAAAGCGGCTGAAGCTTGCCATGTTAGCCAGCCTACCCTAAGTGGCCAAATTAAAAAGTTGGAACAGCGTCTGGGGGCACGGTTAGTTGAAGCGAGCAAACCCAAGCTATTGTTAACACCTTTGGGTGAACAGGTGATTGCCAAGGCTAAACCTGTGTTGGCGCAGGTGGCCGATATCGAAAGCTTGGCCACGCAACATCAAGACCCCTATAGCGGTAAACTTACCTTAGCTTTGATACCGTCTGTAGCGGCTTATATACTACCCTTTTTGACTCAACAGGTACGTAGTCAGCTACCTAACTTGCGTATCGAACTGGTGGAGTTGCAAACTCATAAGCTGCTGCAGCAACTGCAGGCAGGCACTGTTGATGCGGGCTTGTTGGCGTTGCCAAAACCGCAGCCTGGCTTGCGGTCCTTGAACATGTGGATAGAGGAGTTTGTGTTAGCGCTGCCGGCTCGGCACGAATGGGTGGGGCGTCAGCATGTGGCTAGCAGGGAAATTGCCAGCCAAAAGCTGCTGATATTAGAAGATGGCCATTGCCTGTCGGATCAAACAAGGCGTTTGTGTGGTTTGTCTGACGGTAACAACCAGTTTAAGGGCACTAGTCTAGAAACGCTTCGGCATATGGTACGCATGGGCTATGGTGTCACTCTGGTGCCTAAGCTGACGCAACTGATGTGGCAGGAGCAAGGTGAAACAGGCATTGAATTTATTGCTATTAATAACCCTGTGCCGGGTAGGCAGTTAGGTTTGATGGGGCGCACGGGTAGTGTATTGTGGCCAGTCATAGAAAAGCTGAATAATCTAGCGCAGGAGGTGCTACCTCAACAAGTTGAGGCGGCAACAGTCATCGAGTTTGACTAGATCATAGAGCGTAAACGGAATTTCTGTACTTTTCCCATCACATTGCGTGGCAATTCATCCATAAAGATGACTTCACGAGGGTGCTTAAAGCGCGCTAAGCGTCCGTCAAAATAGGCCAAAATTTCTGCGCTGGTAAGCTCATGGCCTGCTTGCACTATAACCACGGCAACAGGAGTTTCCCCCCACTTTTCATGGTGACGACCTATCACCGCAGCATCGCGTACACCGGGCATAGAGTGCAGCACGTTTTCTAACTCGGCTGGGTAGATGTTCTCACCACCAGAAATGATCATGTCTTTGGCGCGGTCAGCAACCACCAGATGACCATCTGTATCCTTGTAACCCATGTCACCTGTATCAAACCAGCCGTTGTGTAAGGCTTTCGCAGTGGCTTGTGGATTGCCCCAATATTCAAACATGACATTAGGGCCTTTGATGCGGATATGGCCTATGTCGCCGTCTACCACTGCGTCCCCTTGGTTATCCACTAGTTGCATATCGCAATGCAGGCCAGGTAAGCCGGTACTACCGGACTTGAGTAAGGCTTGTGCAGCGGTTTGATAAACGGCAATGGGTGCGGTTTCTGTGAGTCCATATACTTGTTGTACTGGTAGGCCAATAGCATGAAACGGCGCAATGAGTGTTTCGGGCACCACCGAGGAGCCCGTGGAAATACTGCGCAAGCTAGATAAGTAAGTCTGCCAGTTAGGCTGATCCAATACGGCCTGCAAGGTTGCCGGCACCAATACTACCAAACTGGGTTTATCATCACGAATGGATTCCAAGGTGCGTAGGGGCTCAAAGCGGTCATGCAAAATTACCGTGGCACCCTTATAGAGGGCCGGTAATGTTTGAATGTTTAAGCCGCCCACATGAAACATAGGCAGTACCGTTAATATACGGTCCTGACTGCACATGTCATGCATGTGGGCACTGTTTAAGGCGTTATGAAAGAGTGCGTTTTGGGTCAGTACAGCGCCCTTGGGCAAACCAGTCGTACCCGACGTATAAACAATCAACAAGGGGCTGTTGAGGTCAACATGCGGGTTTTCGTCATCACGCTGCTCGTCTTTCGCTAGGTGTAGCATACTGGGTAGACTGAGCCAGCCAGGGTGGCTAAAGTTTTGCGCTACAAAGCGGCAGTCAGGGTGCTGTTCACGCAGGGGTTCTAACTGCTGTGAGAAACGACTGCTACAAACAACCAAAGAAGGACTGGCGTCCTCTAAAATATGATCAAATTCGGGCGTGGTTAAGCGCCAGTTCATGGGAATGAACAAGGCTCCTAAGCGGGCGCAGGCAAATACCAAACACAAAAACTCAATGCTATTAAAACCCAGATACGCTACGCGGTCTCCACGGCCTATACGCATCTGGTGTTTCAGCAAACGCGCATGCTGGCTGACTAGCTGTTCTAGTTCGCCATAGGTGTAGCTGTGGTGTTCATCGATGATGGCCAGCTTATCTGGAGTAAAGCTAGCGTGGGTTTGAATCCACTGAGAAATATTGTGCATGCTAGGTTCCATAAAGGTCGGGTATTAGCCTGACAAGAGGTTTTATGTCGGACTGTAGGTCGGACTTCAGTCCGGGATAAAATCTACAGTCCAATCTGTAGCCTATTCGTCGCTTTCACCGCGCTCATATAGGGCGCCCTTGCCCAACATATTTTGGCATAGTTCCGCTGTCCACGGCAGCATCAAAGAGCCGCAGCGGGTGTCTCGATACATGCGCTCTAGGGGGAAGGTTTTGAGCATGGATTGGCCGCCACAGGTACGTATCGCCAATTGCGCAATCTCGTTGGCGTTTTCCATGGTGGTGTATTGGGCAGACCAGGCACGTAGTAGCTGGTCTTTGCTGGGGTTGGCACAGGCTTCGCTCATGGCTTGGAACCAGATAGCCTTGGTTTGATCTAGCATGATGCGCATTTGTGCTACAGCCAACTGCTTGGTGGCAAACTGGCGGCGCTTCACCGGACCTGTACCTTCAATTTCTCCGCGCAAGTATTTTACGGTAAAGTCATAAGCCGCTTGGGCTAGGCCCATATAGGTTGGCGTTAGGGTCATAAACATATGAGGCCAGCGTTTAGCCGCTTGAAAATAGACGCCGGATGGCATTAGAGGCGCATTGTCATCGACAAATACGTCCTTGAAAATAAGTGTACGAGATACCGTGCCTCGCATACCTACAGGGTCCCAAGGACCTTCTACACTAACGCCCTCGGCAGCGGCAGGCACTGCCAAATACATGGTGTTGGCTCTACTTGGCGTTTGGTTTTCATCGGTGATTTCGGTACACAGCGCGCCATAGTAGTTGGCATGACCCGCTAGCGAGGCAAAGATTTTTTTACCATTGATAATCCAACCGCCTTCAACCCGTTTAGCGATGGTTTCAAAAGCTTGTTTACCTGCAGCTGCAGCACCGCCCTCAGAGAAAGGTTGTGCGTAGATAGCACCCGTTTCAAGAATACGCTTGTAGTGTACGCCGCGACGAGCATCATGTAGGGCACGGGTTGCTTCATCCATATCTAGGTCGTCAGCTAGGCGGCCACTCCATGCACAAGAAGATACATGCATGTTAAACGTCAAGGCTGTAGCACCACAATAACGGCCAATTTCCGCCGATGTAAGGGCGTAGGTTAATAGGTCGGCACCTTCGCCACCATGCTGTTTAGGAATACAAATTCCCATTAAGCCAGCGTCGTACATGTCCTTGTAGTTGTCTGTTGGGAAAGTCGCTTGTGTATCCCATTTTTCGGCACGATCAGCAAACTTGGCCTGGCCTAAGGTGCGGGCGCGCGTAGTTAGTTCTTCTTGCTGCTCGGTAAGTCTCCAAGCTTTGGTTTCGAACATGGGGGAGTCAAGATTGCTCATCGTATTATCCTTTTGGGCCCAGCTAGATCAGCTGGCTCAAGTGTTGTTTGATTGTTTGATTAAAGGCAGCAGCCTGCTCTAGATTGGCAAAATGGCCACTGGTGGCGATCTTGATATAGTCTGCTTGGGGGATTTTGCTGGCCATTTTGGCCATCATGGCGGCAGGAGCGTTAGGGTCCTGGTCACCAGCAATTAGGGTACAAGGCAGGTTTAGATTGGCTAGGTTGCCGCGCTGGTCAAACTGCGTAATACATGCCAGTGCTTGGGCGTAAGCCGGTGCTGTCACCTGTCCCATCATGGCTACCAACTGGGGTGCAAGATGTTGCTGCTCTGGGTGCAGCATGCCAGGCACTATGTTATTGGCAATGTCCGTCATGGTCGCGCCTTGCTCTAAAGGCGCTAGGCGTGCACGCAAAAACTTTTCCTGGAAAGCACCATCCTGGCTGCCAAAAGCAGGGCTTGTGGCATACAGGATTAGACTCTGTAAACGCTGAGGGTAGCGCTGTGCGAATTCCAGCGCCAGCATGCCGCCTAGTGAATGGCCGAGTAGGTTTACCTGCTGAATATCGCGTTCGTCCAATAACTGCACAATCGACTCGCATAGGCTGTCCCATGTCATGTCGTGGTGAGCGGTGGATTGTCCGTAGCCCGGCATATCCCAAGCCAGGCACCAAGCATTGTCGGCTAAGGCGCTTAGCTGTGGTGCAAAGGCTTGATGGTTTCCACCCACACCGTGCAGCATAAGCAAAGGCGGTTGCTCACGGCTACCTGTTTCAGCAATAAATAGCATTAGGCAAGGTCGCCCTGTAGCTGGCCAGCTTTCACCACCAGTTGGTCGTCCAACCAGATGTCACAGTTGCACACAGGAATATCAAAGTGTCCTTCGGTATAACGGCCGGCAAATTCGTTGGCGCCCGTAGAGAACAAGAAATTACCGGCAAAGGCACGTAATTCAGTGCCATTTGTGTCACGCTGGTCGTACATGGTGAGGGCTTCGTAGCGCGCGTTGGGATTCATGCCGAAACCCACATGGGATACCGCGTAAGCTTCCTTGTCGCCCCACGCTGCCCAGTAGCGGCGCATCAATTCGGCATCGGTGCCGGTGCCGTCAATATGGGTAACATAGTCATCTTCTATGGTGAGGGTTACAGTATCTTGTAGGTAGCGCTTAAAGGTTAAGTTCACATCACCCGGTGCTAAAACTAGAGTACCGTTGGTAGAACCTTGCTTAGGGAAGCTAACCACAACACCTGCAGGCCAGTGAGCGAGGGTGCCCGGACGGTCCGTATAACCCCAAACCCCGGCAGTTGGTGCATCGGTCATATCGATGGTTAAGTCTGTTCCAGCGGCAGAGGTAACTCGCATTTGACTGGCTTGCTTACACATCTTGGCAGCGGCTTTCACCTTAGGTGTTAGTTCTAGACTAGGCTGCAAGCGGGCAAGAGCCTCAGGATGCTCGTTGCTGATCATTAAAATGCGTGTGCCAGCCTTAAGCAGCTCAGGTAGTTCAGGTGCATGCAACAAACCTTCCACGGTGCAGTCGATAACCATGGTGGCGCTACCGAGGGCATTAATCGCTGGTTGCATGCCAGTTAATACCTTGCTAGCGCCAGTAGAACGCACGGGTACTGGCGCTGTTTCAGCTGGTGTGGGAATGCGCACATGAAATGGCCGTGTGCCAAGGTTTAATAAGGCTAGTTCGGCTAGTTGTAAATTGATCTCGCGGGATTGGCTTTCCGATAGGATGGCAACCGTATCACCAGGTTCCAGACCACACAGGCTAAAGGTGTATTGGAAGGCGTCCAGCCAAGGTTTCTCAATGCGGTCGTTGAGCATAAATAATTCCTGCGATTTGTTTTATTCTTAAAATATATGAAATGGAATATATATTTATGTTACCCTAGTTGTCAAATAATTAGAGAAAAATTGATTTCGATGCCTGCAGCTAAACAAACATCCAAGCCCTTTGTTGATGACTATCTAGCCTACTTGCTAGCCCGTTCTAGCAAGCTAGTGAGTGAACAATTTCATGCCACGGTAAAAGAGGCTGGGGTCAATGTGAACTATTGGCGTATCCTAGCAAGCTTGTCCGATGGCGATGGCTTAACGCTAAATCAGCTCAATCAACGGGTGCTTTTTAATCAGCCAACCTTGTCCAAGCTGGTATCTAGAATGGAAGCTGAGGGTTTATTAAGTCGACAAAAAGGTGCCAAGGATAAGCGGGCGATTTTAATATTTATTACCCCCCAAGGCCGCACCTTGGTTGATGAATTATTGGATAAAGCCAAGTGGCATGAAGAACAGGTGCTAGCTAGCTACAGTGGCGATCAGCAAGAGTTGCTTAAAGAAATGTTACGCCAATTGGTTAAGACCCTTGAGGCTTAGTTGCTGGCAAGCTGATTGAGAGCAAGCTGGCCATTAGTAACATGGCTGTGGATAGGTATAGACACCAAAGCAGACCATCTTCTAAGAATACCCAGCCAGATAACACGGTGCCTAATAAACGTCCTGCGGCATTGGCCATGTAATAGAAGCCTACATCTAGTGATGAATAATTTGAATAATTTGGGGTCAGAGTAACAATAGCAAAGGTACGCTATTGTTACTCTGACCCCAAATTAGACCCCAAATTACAGTGGCGATCAGCAAGAGTTGCTTAAAGATATGCTGCGCCAATTGGTTAAGACCCTTGAGGCTTAGTTGCTGGCAAGCCGATTGAGAGCAAGCTGGCTATTAGTAACATGGCTGTGGATAGGTATAGACACCAAAGCAGACCACCTTCTAAGAATACCCAGCCAGATAACACGGTGCCTAATAAACGTCCTGCGGCATTGGCCATGTAATAGAAGCCTACATCTAGTGATGTGCCATCCGCATCTGCGTAGTCGACGATTAAATAGCTGTGAATAGAAGAATTGACAGCAAATACCAAACCAAATACACCTAAACCTACCAGTAAAAGCAGTACCGGGTCATTTGCTGCCTGCATTGCCAAGGCGATAAGGGCTGGAATTGCCGTTAGGGCCACCACCCAGAATAGGGCATCTTTACCTTGGGGCGCACGGCCTTGACGACGGCCCGTTAGCCATGGCGTTAAAGATTGCATAAATCCATAAGCAATCACCCACAAGGCTAAGGCACTGCCAACCTGCCAATGATCCCAGTTAGCCTGTTGGCTCAGGTAAACCGGCAAGGCTATAACAAACCAAATATCGCGAGCACCAAATAGCATCATGCGGGCAGCGCTAAGTTGGTTAATAGCACGATTCTTAGACAGCAATTGACGAAATTTAGGTTTGTTTTTACTCTTGCCTAGGTCTTGTTTAAGTAGCAATAAACTGAGCAACCAAACCAGTCCCAAAGCTATTAACATGATTGCTGCTGCACCTTGTAAGTCGGTCACCATGAGCATGGCGCCGCCAAGGAAAAAGCCTATGCCCTTCAAGGTGTTTTTGGAGCCAGTTAGAATCGCCACCCAGCGAAATAGCATACCTTGTGCATCGGCAGGGACCAGAGATTTGATGGCACTTTTGGCGCTCATCTTGTTGAGGTCCTTGGCAATGCCCGACATAGCTTGGGCAAGCATTACCCACACAATTGTTAGTTGGGCATCGGGAACCAGTAACATGGCAAGTGCCAGTAGTTGTAAGAACAAGCCGAGGTTCATGGTGCGATTTAGCCCTAGGCGTGCACCTAGATAACCACCCACGAGATTGGTGACTACACCAAAGAACTCGTACAGCAAAAACAGCGAAGCAATCTGTAGCGTATTGTAGCCAAGCCCATAGAAATGAAGGATGACTAGCATGCGCAAGGCACCGTCAGTGAGGGTAAAGGCCCAGTAGTTGCCCGTCACCACAAGGTACTGGCGAACTTCTGCAGAAAGCTGGCTAAACATGTATTAGTGATCACCTGCCATCATCAGGCGTGCTAACTCTGCCGTACGGTTTACATAGCCCCACTCATTGTCATACCACAAGTACAACTTAACTTGGGTATCGTTAATGACCATGGTCGATAAGGCATCGACAATACAAGAACGCGGGTCGGTACGGTAATCGTTGGATACTAGCGGACGCTCTTCATAACCAAGCACCCCCGCTAATTCGCCAGCCGCCGCCTCCGATAGTAACTGATTGATTGCTTCCACACTGGTGGGATTGTGCATTTCAAACACACAATCAGTTAAGGATGCGTTGGCTAGCGGAATACGCACCGCATGGCCATTTAGCTTGCCCTTTAGTTCGGGGAAAATGTGTGTGATGGCTGTCGCAGAGCCGGTGGTGGTAGGGATTAAGTTTTGGCCGCAGGAACGAGCCCGGCGTAAGTCCTTGTGGTGAGCATCCAGAATCGTTTGGGTGTTGGTGATATCATGAATAGTCGTCATGGAACCATGCTTGATACCAAGCTTCTCGTGCAGAACCTTGACCACAGGTGCTAAACAGTTAGTGGTGCAAGAAGCCGCGGTGACAAGCTGGTGTTTATCAGCATCATATAATTCATGATTGACGCCCATAACTAAATCTAGCACACCTTCTTGTTTAACCGGTGCCGTTACAAGCACACGCTTAACGCCTTGTTGTAGGTATTCTTCAAGCAGCTCTTTTTTCTTGAACTTACCAGAGGCTTCAATGACAAGATCGCAGGCTGACCAGTCAGTATCTTCGATACGCGTATTTTGGCTGTAGGCCAGCATTTGACCATCAATGATGACTTGGTCATCTGTGGCGCTGCATTCAGGGCCCCAGGTACCATGCACGGAATCGAATTTCATTAGATGAGCAGTGGCTGTGGCGTCACCGGCTGGGTCGTTGAGTTGGATAAATTCAAATTCTGGCCAGCCCCACGCGGCACGTAATACCAAACGCCCCATACGGCCCATGCCATTGATACCTACTTTTACAGTCATAATAATTGTGTTGCATTAATTATCGGGACGAGTATTGTACCGCTAAAATAGTGACATTTTAATGTCTAAATTCGGATTAGCTTTATGACTAGTAAACTTGGATTTATCGGTGCCGGACATCTTGCCAGTTATACCATTGCAGGCTTACGGCGGGCAGGGGATGAGCGAGATATTATCTTGTCGCCGCGCAACGCAGAAAAGGCACAACAGCTTAGTAGCCAGTACGAGTGTACCGTGGCTGCTTCTAATCAAGCCGTGGTGGATGCAGCGGATGTGGTGATTTTGGCAGTGCGTCCTCAGTATGCCTTGGCCGTATTGTCAGAGCTAACATTGCGCCCTGAGCAGTGTTTAATTTCTGTGGTAGCAGGAGTCACAGTGTCTCAGTTGCGTGGGGCCGTGCAGGGAGAAGCAGAAATCTGCCGTAGCTTGATTGTTTCTAGCGCTGCCTACAATGAAGGTGCTGTATCTTTGTATCCAGACAGCCCAACGGCACAGCAGTTGTTAGCATGTTTAGGCAACGTTGTAACTCTAGATACAGAAAAAGACTTCGATCTGTCCTTGGCTGCAATGTGTGCTAACGGCTGGATGTACAAGTTGGTGGAAGCATTAGAGCAGCCAATGCTAGGTGCAGGTATGCCAGCATCTGCTGCGCGCAAGCTGGTGGTGCAATCAATTGTTGGTACCATGGCACATATTGATAACGAGCCCGATATGAACTTGGAACAGGTCACGCAAGGCATCGCTACCGATGGCACCTATACCAAACTTGGTTTGGATATATTGCGACAACAGGATGCGTTTCAGCCTTGGCAGGATGCAGTTCAAACACTTTTAATGGCACAAGACGATGACTAAAGCGACACTTAAGGCTGGTTTATATCAGCATTTTAAAGGTAATCAGTATCAGGTAATTGATGTGGTAAGGCACTCAGAAACCGAAGAAGAGCTGGTGTTGTATCGCGCCCTATATGGCGAGCGGGGCTTATGGGTTCGTCCTATAAATTTGTTTATAGGTGAAAAGGAATTTGACGGTAAGCTAGTCTCACGCTTTACTTACTTGGGACCAATGACAGAATAATACAATTACTTTGCTAGGAGTTCCGGTGACTAAAAACGATATGCCCCATGACCAGCGCCAGTATTATCGTGTTGATGAAGAAGCCCAGTTTGGCTTGAGTTTAGTTCCTGAGCAACAAAAATGGCGTGTTATTGATGGCATTATGCAAGATTTGAATACAGTGCCAGTGGTGGAAAATAACCTGCAAATTATCAGTTTGAGTTTTGGTGGATGTCGGCTAAAAACAGATCAGCAGCTGACACAAGAATCCGGTGTAGATTTCAGGCTAACGCTAACAAATGAGCAAGCTATCCGTATATTTGCACGCGTTGTTGATGTTAAAGCATTGTCAGGCCCTGGTTCGAAGCTATACGAAGTAGCCATGCAATTTCAAGCTATGAGTGAAAAGGCGAATAGTACCTTATATCTTTTTTTAAAAGGTAAGCAGCAACAAATGACACGCTCGAATCTGTAGTTTTAGCATTTCTCTAGACGGCAAAGTCTATACCTGCGATGTCGATACGGGTGCTCTGACTATGGCCGCATATCTCTGGTCAGGTGATTGGTGGTGCAGGCGATCCAGCACGGGAAGACCTAGTGTCCGTAGTGGTGGATCATTATAGCGCCAATGTACTCCCCCCCCCATTGGGTCATTGCAACACTAACGATGAAATAGCGCGTATGCTAAGCGTCGTAGAAGCTCTTAAGGTGGTGTAGTATAGATCTATCAGTACTCTATATCTGCGGGCCTAAATAGCTCGCAGACATTGCCCATATGAAACAAGGTTTACAAAAACATCTATATATCAGCCTCGGCTGGTTGTGTGTGCTACTGGGTGCTATCGGTGCCCTATTGCCTTTGTTACCGACTACACCATTTTTAATTCTGGCCTTGTTATTATTCTCGAAGAGTTCGCCTCGTTTTCACCAGATGCTGTTAAAAAACTCTTGGTTTGGCCCAGCGTTATACCAGTGGGAAACGACTCGTAGTATTTCGACAGCGGTTAAACGTAAAGCTACCTGGCTGATTGTCGTGGCTTTTTCGGTATCCATTTATCTGCTGTCTAGCAATCTTTGGTTGTGTTTGATGCTGGTGATGATTGCTGTAATATTGCTTATCTTTATTAGAGGTTTGCGTGTCTCGTGACACAGCATGCGCCTGTTAATCTCAATATGTTTCACCTACTATAAAAGATGAGAATGATTACATGAAAGTACTTGTTGTAGATGATAACGAAGTCAACCGTGAAATATTGGCGGAGTTATTTGAAATGGAAAATTGCCAGGTGTTTACAGCTAACAATGGCCAAGAAGCGCTGGAGTTATCCATAAGCATGCACTTTCCACTGATATTAATGGATATCATGATGCCGGTGATGGACGGTATTGAGGCAACGAAAAAAATCAGACAAGCGCAAATGCAGAGCCCCGATAAGTCCTTTATTGTTGCTATCACGGCCATGTCCTCAGATAGCTTTGCGAGCAGCTATGTTGAGCAAGGTTTTGATCAGTACTACCCTAAACCGTTTAATGCCGATGATATTGAGTATATTCTGCGAGAAGTTCCTGATGCTTGGATTTAGCTTTTACAGGGGTATCTAAGCGCTTCTTTATATTTGCATTTATTGAAATAATTAAATCATTCACGGGCGAATGATTACGTTGTTTGTGAGGTTTTGCGTGGCTATACTCAAGTGAAACAACAACCAGAGATTATCCTGTGAAACTCTATCAAGCCCGCACTATACATTCCCTAGAACAAGATCAAGCTCATACGCATATTGCTATTGATGATGATGGCCGTATAGCAGCAATTGGTGGTGCAGAATTGGCAGGCCAATATGGCGCAGCCGACACCCGTTTTGCCGATCAAGTGATGGTGCCAGGTTTTGTTGAAGGCCACGCTCATGCGATGGAGGGGGTAATCTGGAAGCTACCCTATGTAGGCTTCTACGGTCGCTATCATCCCGATGGTGATTATGTTGCAGGTTGTGATTCTGTGCCAGCCTTGTTAGCGCGTTTGAAGGAATTGGATGCCAGTATGCCGGCCGACGAGCCAATGTTTGTGTGGGGCTATGACGCCATTTATTTTGGTGAAGATAAACCCATGCGCCAAGCATTGGACAGCGTGTCTACCCAACGCCCTATCGTCATTCATCATAGCAACTTACATCTCATTACAGTGAATTCAACAGCGCTAGATAGGGCTGGTATTGACCGTGATCATCTTATCGACGGCATCTATACGGATGAACAAGGCGAGCCAAATGGTGAGTTGGCAGAAATGGCCGCCATGTTCCAGGTTTACAATGCCGTTGGTAATCCTGTTTTTGGTGGCTTCAATGATGCCGCTGGCCTAGTGCGTTATGGTCGTTCAGGGCGGCGTTCTGGGGTTACCACGGCAGCGGATCTATATAATCAGTTAGAACCTGAAACCGTGGCGACCATGCAACAGGTAGTGAATGACCAAGACTTCCCCATGCGCTTGGTGTCGACCCTAGGTGTTATGCAGGTGACATCACAAGCCGCGGTCACGCGCGCTATAGAGTTGCGCCAAGCAGCGAGTGATAAGTTGCGTCTAGGAGCCGTGAAGATTGTTACCGATGGTTCCATACAAGGCTTTAGTGCCCGTGTGCGTCAGCCGTACGTCAATGGTGTAGAAAATGGTGTAGAAAATGGTGTGTGGGTAGCCCCACCACCGGCCATGGAAGACATGATTATGGCCTGTAATCGCGCCGATATTCCCGTGCACGTGCATGTCAATGGTGACCAAGCATCGGACTTTGCCTTGCAGGCGTTTGCTAAGGCCGCCGCGGAACATGCCTTTCAGGTACCTCATGTACTGCAGCACGCACAAATGATGGATAGCCAGCAGTTACGGCAGGCCAAAGATCTAGGTTTGAACATCAACTTTTTTGCCAATCATACCTACTACTGGGGTGATCAGCATTGTCAGCAAACCGTTGGGTCTGATATCGCATCACGCATGAACCCGGCGCGAGAAGCTCTTGATATGGGGTTAGTAGTGGCTTTGCACAGTGACGCCCCCGTAACCCCTATGGGGCCGTTGCATGTCATGTGGAGTGCGGTGAACCGGGTTACGGCTAGTGGCGCTCTATTGGGGCCTGAGCAGCGTATTAATGCCGCAGAGGCATTGTGTGCTATTACCCTGGCACCTGCCATAACTTTAGGTATGGAACAGGAAATTGGCAGCCTAGCTGTTGGCAAACGCGCCGACATCACGGTATTGGCTGGTGACCCACTGACGGTCGATCCCATGGCCATTAAAGACATCCCTGTGGTGGCTACCTTGCTGGATGGCAAGGTGACCCACTAGCTAATGAATACGCCCTTTAGTGTTATTGGTGGTTTCCTTGGCGCGGGTAAAACCAGCTTTATTAATAAGCTGTTAGCCGACCCGCAAGGCGTGCGTTATGGCGTGCTAGTCAACGACTTTGGCAGCTTGGCTGTGGACGCTGGCTTGCTGTCAGGCGATGACCGAGATGTTTTGTCATTGGCCAATGGCTGCGCTTGCTGTAGCTTGGGTAGTGATTTAGCTACTGGCATCAATAAGCTGCAATCCCTAGGTATGGAGCATATTGTATTGGAATGCAGTGGTGTGGCCATTCCATCGCGCATTGGGGCACTTGCCAAGTTGGCCCCCAATCTAGTCCCCCATGCTACTATCACGCTGATTAACGGCCATACGCTAGCGGATTTGCTGGTCGATCAATGGATGGCGGATACCTATGTCAAACAACTGCAAGGTGGTGGGCAGCTATTACTGAATAGAACCGATACAGCGGACTTATCAGACTTGGCTCAAGGGCAGCAAACACTGTCACACGCTGGTATTGATAAGCCCGTAGCGTTACAAACATTGCATAGCCCTCAGCAATGGCTAACTAGGCCAGTAGGCAGCGATCAGGTAGAGGGCCATAGTGTGAGTCAGCTGGCCACACAAACTGTTATAGCAAAAGATCTTTCACAAGCAAAACAATGGGCGGCGCAAGCCGCTGCCGACGCCCAAATCTATCGCATGAAAGGTTTTGTTCAGCATGGTGCGGCACGCATGCTGATACAAGTGGTAGGTAAAGATGTGAGCATCACGGTGGCACCTGAGGGCGTCACTGAACTGGGCCTTGTGGTAATTGGTACCGCCAAGGCTGTGGCGCAGTTTTAGTGACTAGCGCTTTATACTTCTAGTTGGCGATACTCAAAAGCCAAGTAAGTTTCTAGCTGACGTGCTATCCACAGCAACTTATCGTCTTCATAAAGGTTGCTAGCCAGTTGAATGCCAATAGGCATGCCGGCGTCATCTAAGCCACCAGGGATGGAAATAGCTGGCTGCCCTGACAAGTTGAATATACCGGTATAGTTAAGATGCTCAACATGCCGACCTGGGTCGTTATCAATACCATAGAGCTCGGCGGCAAAAGGGCTTATCGGTATGGTTGGGCTTAATAGGACGTCGACCTGTAAGCTGGCTTGGTGCATAGCTTGACGGGCACCGCTTAGGTCGGCCAAGGCTTGGCCGGCTTGTATACTGGTACTAGGGCCCGAAATGTCGTTAAAGGCCAAGGTGCTCGGTGGTAATTTAGCATGTTGTTCCTGGTCTATACTATGCATGGCGTGAGCACCCGTGAGGCCCAAGTAATAGTGCCAGCAGCGCATGCTTTCACTCCACACAGGTTGGTCTGACAAATCAATGATGTGCGCGCCTGCTGCGTGTAGGTGCATGGCAGCTTGCTGTACAGCGTTGGCTATAGCGGGTTCTACGGCGGGCATGCCGTAGGCGTTCAGTATCAAGCCAACTTTTAAGCCTTCTAAACTATTGGGCAATATGGCGGGAGCGATCGTTGGCAATGCGCTGGCATCGGCAACATGGGGGCCGCGCAATAGGTTCAACATGGTCTGGGCATCGGCCACACTACGTGTCATAGGGCCCGCATGGCGTCCCCAAGCTGCAGGTATATGGGGAATGCTGCCATAGTTTTGTTTAAAACCCACTACGCCACACCAGGCGGCGGGGTTGCGAATAGAGCCACAGAGATCTGTACCGATTGATATAGGACCTGCACCTACGGCAAGGGCGGCAGCGCTACCAGAGCTGCTGCCGTTGGTGTTGAGCATAGGATCATAGGGGTTTTTGCAAGGGCCGTGTAGAGTGCTTGCACCACTACCCGCCAAACCAAAATCAGTCATGGCCGTTTTAGCAAACATGATGCCGCCTGCGTCAGCTAAGCGTTGTGCTGATGGTGCGCTAACTTTGGACACGGGTGCTGTGCGGCAAATCACGCTACCCATGGTGTTGTTATGACCTTGGGTCACCACGTTTTCTTTAATGGTGTAGGGTACGCCGTCCAGAGTGCTTAAGGGACGGCCTTTCATATAGCGCTGTGCAGACGCTTTGGCCGCTTCTAAGGCTTGTTCGTAGAGCTGATGGCTGATGGCATTTAGTGGTTCGGCATGGCTTTGACAACGGGCAATAATAGCTTCAGTGGCTTCCACGGGGGAAGCCTGTTTACGATGGTATGCATTGGCGAGTTGCGCAGCGCTAAGTTGCCATAGTTGGGTCATGGTTTTGCCTATAGTTATTGTTCGTTAAGGTAGTTGATAGCGCCTTGGCGAATGTCACAAGTTTGTTCAAACACCTGTTGCTTCCAATCATCTTCGTTGACGTAAAAAACGTCTTTTAGTTGTTGTCTGATTTGTGCCGCTAGCTGGTCATCATCACAGCCATGGCGTTGCAGGGCTGTTTCTTGTAATAAGGCTTCTAAGGTGTGATCCAAGGGGGTAGTGCCGCATTCAATGGCACCGCCTAAGAGGCTGTAGCCCAAGACCTTGGCATGCCTAGCGAAGCAGGAAATAGTGGTGCCTTCTAGGCCTTGGGCAGTAGCTTCGTCGCGTTCATCACCTAGTACACGCTCGCCGATATAGCTAACTAAATTGTTTAATTCCGTTGACCCAGTTGCATATTGGTGTAAGAAGTCAGCATAGCCACGAGGGCCTAACCCAGTATGTAAGTCCATATAGAACACATGTTCACTGCCTTGGGTGTGCTGCCTTAGCAACTGCTCGTAAGTATGACGTGCCCATGTAGGTTCAGTGCCCGTAAAAAACAAGCCTTGGCTGCTTTGTGACTGGCCTCCAGAAAGGGCGATTTTGAAATTAGCAGCGCCGTTTTTTTGCAAATACTCGGCAAGTTGTTGTTGGCAGTACGCTAACGAGTCGGCGCCCACACCTGAGTATTCAACTAGGTGCTGTATTTCTGCATAAGCAGCATTGGTTTCTGGAACCTGATTTAGGGGCCAAAAATTGCGATTTAGATCGACGTTTTCTTCGGTGAAGCGGCGCCCCCAAGCAAAGCCATGGGGATTACAAGCATGCACGAGGATAACTTTAATATCCGCTGGCGGCATCCAACCATCGCGTAGCCATTGCACGATAACACCAGAGCCATAATAGCCTTCTACACCATGCACACCGGTAGTGACATATAGCGTGCGTTTAGCCGTAGTCGCGCCAAGCCGGACAACATCGGTGGCTAGTGCTTCATTTTCGGGGCCACGCAAAGGGTGAATAACGCTTTGTATGCCGAGGCCTCGGGCTTCGGCGGCAGCAAGAAACTTGCCGCGTGCCTCGGCGTAACTATTTGAAAAGCTATCCATGTTCAACCTGCTTGCTTAAAATCATCCATGTGAGGCATTAATTGAATGAGTTCTTTGGTGTAATCTGCCTGTGGGTTGTCGAAGATGCGGTCCGTTTGATCCATTTCAACTAGCTGGCCTTGTTTGAGCACAATAATGTCATCACACATTTGGCGCACCACTGGCAGGTCATGGCTAATAAACAACAAACTAAGGTTGTATTCGTCTTGTAAATCCTTGATGAGGTTCAAAACTGCAGCTTGCACTGAGACATCCAGAGCCGAAGTAGGCTCGTCACAGATAATCAATTCTGGCTTACTAGCTAAGGTTCTCGCTACTGCAATACGCTGTCGTTGGCCACCAGAGAATTGGTGCGGGAAACGCTTCAGAGCATCGCCGTTGAGGCCAACGCGCTCCAGTAGGCTGACCACTTGTTGCTCGATCTCAGTACGGTTATTAGCCAGCCCGTAAAAGCGGATAGGTTCGGCAATAATATCCAATATGGACATGCGCTTGTTTAACGAGGAGTAGGGATCTTGAAAGATCATTTGCATGGCTGGGCGCAATGGACGGCGTTGTTTTTCAGACATGGCGCTGATTTCATGGCCGTTAAAATACACTTGGCCACCACTAGTTGGCGTGAGGCCGATAATGCCGCGAGCACAGGTGGATTTGCCAGACCCAGACTCGCCTACTAGGCCCATGGAGGCACCCCTTGGCAGGTCAAAACTCAAATTCTGTAGGGCCCGCACTGGTTCACTCTTGGAGAACATGCTACCACCTGGATTGTAGGTGATGCTGAGGTCTTTAACTTTGAGAATGATGTCGTTTTCATCGAAATCGCGGTGCGTGGCCGCCTGTGCGGGAGGCAAGGTACCATCTTCTGTCGGTACAGGTAGGCGGTGTAGCTTGGTATCGCCTGGTGGTACCGAAGCAATAAGCATCTTGGCGTAATCCGTCTCAGGTGCGGAAAGGATTTTGCTAGTTGGCCCAATTTCTACTAATTCACCATAACGCATGATAGCCACACGGTCGGTGACTTCGGCTACCACGCCCATGTTATGGGTCACCAAGATAATACCAATGTTGGTCTCGGCAACCAGCTTTTTAATCAGCTGGAGAATCTGGGCTTGTACGGAAACATCCAAAGCCGTAGTAGGTTCGTCGGCAATCACCAAATCGGGCTTGCCACACAAGGCCATAGCAATAACGATACGCTGGCGTTGACCGCCCGAGAATTCGTGCGGGTAGTGGTGAATACGCTCTTCTGGATTGGGGATGTCCATTTTTTTCAGCCAATTGATGGCATCTTGCATGGCGTCCTTAGCATTCAAACCCAAGTTGTGAGAGATGGTTTCGGTGATCTGATCAGCAATGGTTTTTACCGGATTTAGCGCTGTCATAGGGTCTTGCATAATCATGCTGATACGGCGACCGCGTACAGCACGCATTTGACTGTCGTCCATGTCTAGCAGGTTTTCGCCTTCAAACATGATGCTGCCTTTGGTGACGGCACCGCCAGACTCCAATAAACCCATGACCGCGTTGCCAATGGTGGATTTACCGGCCCCAGATTCGCCCACTAAGCCGAGAATTTCACCGCGTTCCACCGTTAAACTGACGTTCCTTGCGGCACGTACATCACCACGGCGAGAAGCGAAATCGATAGTAATATTGTTTACTTCTAACATGTCGTTCGCGCCTTATTAGTCTAGTTTTGGGTTCATGGCATCACGTAGCCAATCACCAAGAATGTTGATGGAAAAAACCGTTAGGATCAGCATTAGGCCGGGGAAGAATACCACCCACCATTCACCGGCAAACAGGAAGTTGGAGCCGGTACGAATCAAGGTGCCTAAGGAAGGTGTGCTGACAGGCACACCGGCACCTAAGAAACTTAGAGTAGCTTCGAGCATGATAGCGATACCCAAACCAACGGTGGCAATAACAATGTTAGAGCGCATAACGTTGGGTAATACATGTTTAAACAGAATATACCAAGGTGAGGCACCCATGGCGCGGGCCGCCAAAACATAGTCTTCCTGGCTTTCAATCATCACTGCAGAGCGGGTTACGCGGGCGTATTTAGGCCAGTCAGAAAAGCCTATGGCCAAAATAACCACATAGATCATCACGGTTTCTTGCATTTCCATGGATATTTGTGACTTGATCACACCGGCGAGCATAAGCGCGACAATCAAACCTGGGATGGTCATTTGCAGGTCAGCTAGACGTGTCACAACGGTGTCGGTGGTGCCACGGAAGAAGCCAGCAGCCAGGCCTAGGCCAATACCAATAAAGCATGACAAGAGAACCGAAGCTAAACCGACCAATAAGGACAGACGTGAACCGTAAAACAGAGCGGCTAATACATCACGTCCTTGTTCGTCGGTGCCAAAGATAAAGCGCTCGTCACCATATTCCAGCCACACAGGCGGGATTTGCGAATCCATCAAGTCCAGTTGTAAAGGATCAAAAGGGTTTTGGTTGGTGATATAGCCGGCAAATATGGCACAAAAAATAATGGCCACCAATACCAAGGAAGAAAGGATGGCCGATGGGGTGCGCAGATAATCCTGCACGATATTATGTTGTAGAAATTTTTGCATGCTTATTCGCCTCGGCGGATTCGTGGGTCGACGATGGACAGTAACACGTCAGCCAACAGGTTTAAGCCAATAAAGATGGCTGCCACTAGTAGGAAGTAGGCCGACATTACCGGGAAGTCGCTAAAGGAGATGGATTGAATAAACATCAAACCAAGGCCAGGCCACTGGAAAACCGATTCGGTGATCAGAGAGAAGGCGATCATGACACCAATGTTCAAGGCTGCGACATTAATTACCGGCATAATGGCGTTAGGTAATACATGCTTGTTGTTGATGGTTTTTTCTGGCAAACCTCGAGCACGGGCAAATTTGATGTAGTCCATGGTGCGGATTTCCAACACATCGGCACGGACTAGGCGAATAAACAAACCGACGTTAAAGATAGATAGTGTAAGTGCAGGCATAAAAATGGAGCGCCAACCTTCTAAAGAAACGAGGGATGAAGTCCACATCCAAGTATCAACAGCTTTGCGACCAGAGGCTGGGAACCAGCCGAGTTCGACGGCGCCAATATAAATGGCTAACAAGCCCAGTAGGAAGGTAGGCATAGAAATACCTAGCAAGCTACTAGTTAGAATGGCCTGGGTACGTTTGCTGCGGCGGTGTACGCCTGTGTAGATGCCTAACCAAATGCCGGCACCTAAGGTCATGATGGTGGAGACCAGTACCAACTCAAGGGTGGCTGGGGCACGGGAGGCAATCAATTCGGCAACGGGTTCCGAGGTGCGTAATGAGCTACCCAGGTCCCACTGCACAAATTTCACCATATATTCGCCATACTGCACTAAGAATGGGCGGTCATAGCCCAACTCTGCGCGAATGCGGGCGCGGTCTTCGGTGGTGGCGTAATCGCCAGCGATGTTGTCTACGGGGTCTGGGGCAAAACTCATAATGAGAAATGCCAAAAATCCGGTGGCTAACAGTACTAGCATTGACTGTAACAAGCGTTGCAGTAATTTGATGGCCATGATTGGCTCCTGAAACCTTTCTGGGTGAGTAAAAGCTTTGCGAAAATGAGCAGCTGTTGCGCATTTTGCAAAATTCTTAAACGAATCAATAATAGGGAAGAAAAAAGGGCCCTAGCTAGTAGGGCCCAAATATAGCAATGAAACTTACTGCATTACCGCGTAGCGGAAGTTTGGCAGGTTACTAAAGTCAACCGGAATACTTAGACCATTGGTCATGCCCCAGTTAATCATCTGGTAGTGCACAGGCACTACTGCCATGTCGTCTTTGGTGATCTGTGAAATCTTCTCCATCATCACGGTACGCTTAGCGGCATCAGCTTCAACAGCGGCTTCGCCGATAAGAGCGGTGACTTCAGCATTGGCGTAGCCAGACTGGAATGGACCCTGGTTGTAGATGTGACCAAAGGTGAACAAAGAGTCGTTGGTCGGGGTACCAAAACCTAGCATGTAGAAGTCAGACTTGTCTTCTAGCAATAGTGGCATCCACTGGTCCTTTGGTAAGGCGTTCAAGTTCACCTTGATACCGGCTTTAGCTAGCATAGATACAGCGGCTTGACAGATAGATTCGTCGTTAACATAACGGTTGTTAGGACAATCCAACTGTACCGAGAAGCCATCAGGGTAGCCAGCTGCTGCTAGCATTTCTTTAGCTTTTTTGGGGTTGCCCTTTTCTACTGCGGCTAAAGCATCAGTATGCCCTTGTGTGCCAGGGTAAGCTAGAATAGTGGTGGGTACGGATACGCCACGCATAATCTTCTTCTGAATCAAACCACGGTCTAGCGCCACCGATACAGCTTTACGAACTTCCGGCTTGGCAAATGGGTTGCCCTCAGTAGAAACTAGGTTGTCGGTGGTTAGGTTGAAACCAAAGAAGATAGTACGCAATTGCGCCGTGCCTTCTATCTTTAGATTGCTGTCACTATCGACGCGACCTAAGTCAGGTAGCGGTACTTCCGTTACCAGCTCCAAATCGCCAGACAGGAGTGTTGCTACACGAGTAGAGGCGCTGCCGATGGTGGTGGTGATTACCCTATCGATGTTACCAGGGTAATAATCTGTGGCATCACCCCAGAAGTTATCATTGCGTACGAGCGTGGAAGAGATAGTGGGTTGACGCTCAACTAGCTTCAACATGCCGGTACCGTTCATGTTGTTTTCTGTGTACAAACCCTTGTTAGCACCACCTGGTGCTTCTTCTACTCCGTGTTCTGCTGCCCAGCCAGAGTCCATAATATAGGCGTTAGCTAAATTGCTAAGAATTAGTGGATCAGGGCGTTTCATGATGATGTCGACTGTGTAGTCGTCCACTTTAACCGCCTTGTCTACCGCCGCTACCATGCTCTTAAAGGCGCTTTTCTCACCTTGCGTACGCGCGATAGAGAACACCACGTCATCAGCAGTAAAGTCTTGACCACCGTGGAACTTCACACCCTTGCGCAAAGTAAAGCGAATAGTGCCGTCAGCAAGTACTTCATGGCTTTCCGCCAAACCATGCATAGGCTGGTTGTCGCCATCTACCACCATCAAGCCATCATAGACATTGCGTAAGAAGATAATTTCTACAGCCCCCAAAACACCTTGTGGGTCTAAGGAAATTGCGTCACCGGTCATGCCCCAGCGTAAATCGTTACCGGCCATGGCCGTGGCGCTGGCAGTTAAGGCGGCACCAATAGTGGCGGCCTTTAGCCAAGTATTTTTTGTCTTCATTATAGTTCTCCGTAGTTTGCAGGTAATTATATTTTTATTGACCTGAGTCAACAGAGTAAGACATTCGTATAAGGTAAGGGAATATGCTAAATTGATTCAATTATTGCAAAAAATAGAATAATTGAGGAATTTATGCGTATTGACGAGGCCCAAATTGCCCTCAAGGTGGCGGAATATTTGAGTTTTTCATTAGCTGCCGAACGGTTAGGTTTGGCCAATTCTAAAGTCACCAGAGTGATAATTAATTTGGAAGAAGAGTATGGCCATGCCATTTTTAGTCGTACTACACGGAAAATGGCCATCACGCCCTATGGTGAGGTGTTTTTGCGCCATGCCCAAAGAATAGTCTCCCAAGATGAGAACTTGCGTGATGAGTTACTGGCCTTGAGCCAAGGGCAGGTGGGTACTATTGAATTAGGTTATTCGGGCAATGTAATGTCGGATATTTTGCCAAGAGTGATAGCCCATGTATTGGCTAATATGCCGGCCATAAACGTCACACCTAAGTTCGCTTGGACTCAGGAAATCGCCAGCAACCTGCATGATGGTACGATTGATTTGGGATTTATCAGCGACTTATCGCCGGAGCCAAATTTGGAATTTTTGCATATTGCCAATAAAGAAATCTATTTTATAGCGCCAGAAAACCACCTTTTAGCCCATCGGCCCTATGTCGAATTTGCCGATGTGATCAATGAAAGGTTTGTGGTTGGGCCATACAATAAATGGCGTTCGCAGCGCATGATGCTGGATGACTATTTTGGGCGCCACAATCAGCCTTACAATATTGCCTTTGTCACAGATGACCCGGTGAGTATGGATGCCTTGGTACAGATGGGTGTGGGTATGGGTTTGAACTATGAGTTACCCGGCACTGCCGTTAGGCCAGGTATCGTGCGTTTGCCAATAAAAGATATTGATTCATGTATTCCGGTTTATGTGCAGTGGCGCCAGCGCAACACCAACCCGGTATTGCGCCCTTTTGTGAGTATGCTGGAAAGCATGAAACCTTTATTTATGAAAACTGCCAGTGATTAGCTGGCTTTACCAAGCAATCTCATTGCCGTCATAGTTAATAAAGTGACCACTTAATTCAGGGTTTAAGTTGGCCAGTACTTTAGTTAGTCCGGCTACACTTTCCTGCACGTCAATATGGCCATTAGGCCCACCCATATCCGTGCGCACCCAACCTGGGTGTAGGGCTACCACAGTGATGTTATAAGGTGCTAAATCAATGGATAAGCTTTTTACTACCTGATTGACGGCGGTCTTTGACGAACGGTACATGTAACCCTCACCGCCGGAGTTATCATCAATGCTACCTACCTTGGAGCTGATGATGGCCAAGGTACCTTGGTTTTGCGCCAGATTATCAGCTAGGGCTTGGGCAAGCATGAGAGGGGAGATGGTATTCACTTCCAAAACATCCCGCCATGTTTGACGATCGATGGTACCCAAAGCTTGGTTGCGAGGGCCGTAGACACCGGCATTGTTGATGATTAAATCCAGGCCCTTGCTCTCGAGTTGTTGGGCGAGATTCTCTAAGTCCTCGTCGTTGCCAACATCGGCTTGCATCAAGGCCAGTTGCGGGCAGCTTAAGGCTTGTAAGGACTCAATATCGTAAGCTTTGCGATAGGTTGCAATAACTTGCCAGCCAGCTTTTAGGTAATGTTGGGTAAGCGCTAAGCCAATGCCGCGATTGGCGCCGGTAATGAGTACATTTTGCATTTAATGATCCTGCCTTAATGGGCCTGTGGGTGTAATGTATGTGCTCAGTATCACCGCGATGGGGATGGGTAAGCAACAATTTAAACTAAATTAGTATAAGCATATCTGGTGTTGCTGTTGACCTATGTGTAACACTTAGGTTTTACAATGGGGTTATCCATTTAGGAGAAATCTTATGTCCATGACTGTAAGCCAATTGGCCAGTGCTGCGGAAGTTACCGCTGAAACTGTACGCCACTACACACGCCAGAAATTGCTGGCGTCTACGCGCGATCCCAACAATGGCTATCAGCTATATGATGCCAGCCAACTTAAGCGTTTACGTTTTATCAATCAGTCTCGTTCCCTAGGTTTTAGCTTAAAAGAGATTAGTGCCATCCTGGGCCATGAAGCGGCTGGGGATTCACCTTGTCCTATGGTACGTGATCTATTGCAACAAAGGGTGCCGGTCATAGAAGCCAAGATAGCTGATTTACAACAGCAATTGCAACGCATGCAAAAGGCCTTAGGCCAGTGGCAACAAATGCCCGATGGTGCACCCGATGGCCACCGCATCTGCCATCTCATAGAAACCTGGGAGCAACAATAGTATGACAAGTTCACACAAGGTGGAGATATTTGCCCCTGATATTAAGTGTGGTGGTTGCCTTAAAAGGGTCACGGCGCTGTTACAGGAGCAGGATGCCGAAGCCGTAATAGAAGCCAATTTGCAAACCAAACAGTTTGTTATTACCAGTAGTTTGGATTTGCCCAAGGTGCTTGCAGCGTTAGCAAAATACCAGCCTGAACCGTGGCAAGGGCAGGTGTTTGTTAAGCCCGAAGATAGCTCATCTAGCAACGAATTTGTGGCAACCAAGCCTGCTGATGTGCAGCTGACTTTAGAAGGTATGACCTGTGCTGCGTGTGTTAGTGCCGTGGATAAAGCCCTGAATAAGGTGGCTGGGGTAAAGCAAGTTCAGGTGAATTTTGCTAGCCGCACGGCAGATATCTTTGGCCAAGTGAACACGCAAGATCTTATTAGTTCGTTACAACAAGCCGGTTATGACGGTAAAGAAATTATAGACCCAGAATTGGCCCAAGCTGAACAGCTAGCGCAATTAAAACTCGATCTAAAAAGACGCTCAATATACGCGGTTGTAGGTGTGGTGTTTGGCTTAGGTTTGATGTTCTTTGGTATGGATATCGGGCCTGGTCTGTTGCTGCAAGGTATTGCTTGGGCGACTTTGGCTTTAATGGTGATTACCGGTGGGCACTTTTATCGCAGTGGTTTTAAAGCACTGCGCAGCGGCCATGCCAATATGGATACCTTGGTAGCTTTAGGCACAGGCAGTGCTTGGTTGTATTCTATTGCTGTAGTGTATCTGCCGGGCTGGTTTCCCGAAGCGGCCCGTGGGGTGTATTTTGAAGCCGCGGTGATGATTATCGGCTTGATAAACTTAGGCCAAGCCATGGAGCTGCGTGCCCGTAGCAAAACCCAAACTAGCCTCAATGCCTTGCTAAATTTGAAGGCTAGCCATGCTTGGGTGATCCGCAATGGTCAAGACATCGAAGTGCCTGTAGCGCAGGTGTTAGTTGGTGATCACTTACGTCTAAGGCCAGGTGATAAAGTGCCTGTGGATGGCAAGGTGTTAGACGGCCAGACCTACATTGACGAATCTATGCTCACAGGTGAACCCGTTCCCGTGCTAAAGCAGCAAGGTGATTTGCTTTCTGGTGGCACCATCAATCAACAAGGTAGCTTAGTGCTAGAAGCCACCCGCGTAGGTAGTGCCACGGCCCTAGCGCGGATCATCGACATGGTGCGCCAGGCGCAAAATAGTAAGGCGCCCATTAGCCGTTTGGCCGACCAGGTAGCCGCAGTTTTCGTGCCCATAGTTATGCTGATAGCAATAGTAACGGCTGTAGCTTGGTATCTAATCGGGCCAGAACCTGCTGTCACCTATGCCTTAGTAAGTGCCGTATCGGTGCTGATTATTGCTTGCCCCTGTGCTTTGGGTTTGGCAACGCCAATTTCTATTATGTTAGGCGTGGGCAAAGCCGCGGAAATGGGGGTGCTGGTGCGCAATGCTGAAGCACTGCAGAATGCTAGCAAATTGGACTGGGTGGTGTTGGATAAGACCGGCACTATAACACAGGGTAAACCCTCCGTTGTGAGTAGCGAAGTGTTCAATGGTGCTGAGTCTGATCAAGTACTAGCTTTAGCTAAAGCCTTAGAGCAAAGCTCCGAGCATCCCTTGGCCCGTGCGGTGGTGGATTTTTGTGGCGACTCACCAGTGGCTGCTATTAACGGCTTCACCGCGGTGCAGGGCAAAGGTGTATTAGCTGATGGCTTGCTATTAGGTAAGCCTGAATGGCTAGAAGCCGAAGGTGTGGATTTAACCGCTGCCGCTAGTTGGTTGCAGGCGCAAGCTGGTGCTACCCTAATGTTGCTAGCGCAGGATGGCCAACTGCAAGCTGGTTTTGCCCTTGCCGATCCATTACGTGAAGACAGTGCCGCGGCGATTCAACGCTTACATGGCATGGGTGTGAAAGTGATGATGCTCACTGGCGATAACGAAGGCACCGCCAAGTTGGTGGCAGACCAAGTAGGCGTAGATGACTACCAGGCCCGCTTGTCACCAGCGCAGAAGCTGTCAGTGTTGAAACAGCTGCAGGCCCACGGTCACGTGGTGGCTATGGTGGGGGATGGTATCAATGACGCGCCGGCTTTAAGCCAAGCCGATGTGGGCTTTGCTATCGGTAGTGGTACCGATGTGGCCATGGAAACCGCCGACCTAACCTTACTGCGTGATTCCTTGCATGGAGTGGCCGATGCCATCGAGCTTAGCCAAGCTACGTTGCGTAATATCAAGCAGAATTTGGTGGGGGCCTTTGCTTATAACAGCTTGGGAATCCCCATTGCTGCGGGCTTGTTGTTTCCCTTTACAGGTATGTTGTTGAATCCCATGTTAGCGGGTCTAGCCATGTCCTTATCATCGGTAACGGTGGTGACTAATGCAAACCGTTTACGTTGGTTTAAAACGCGCTCGTAGTTGCACACCTAGTTGCTGGGCAGGCATGAGGTCTGCCCCATATTCTTGCTAGCGTCAGTTGCAGCTGTTGCACTTGCTGGATGGTACGCACCCCATGGGCTGTCCACGGTGATCCAGCTCCATTTCGCAACAAGATTGAAACAAGCCCCGTAGCTGTTCTCGGCCACGTTGCACCCGAGACTTTAGCCCAGAATAGCTAAGGCCTTGCTGAGCGGCTAATTGCTTTTGCGATTTACCCTCTAGGTCTACCGCTGTTAGCAAAGCCGCTGTTTCTTTCGGTAAAGCTTGTACAAAGGGAGTAATGCATTGGCTTAATTCATCCCAAGTGTCAGTTTGATTGTCGCCATACCAAAGGTCTTCGGCTTGTAGGT
>CALKFY010000074.1 GCA_938084925.1 uncultured Pseudomonadales bacterium | reverse complement strand
CAGTCGCGTTATACCTCGCGTCCGGTGATGCCACACTTTAATGGTTTCAATACTTATCACGGTCTAAAGCAAGCTTTGTCTGCTGCAGGTGAAGCCGGTGGCTTTGGTGATGGCTGGGCAGAGGCCATGGAAAAGCAAGATCTGAAGCTAATGAAAGATGGCGAATTGTGGTTGCGTTATGGCTGGTGGCAACATGACGAAGTTGAACCTGTAACCGGGCGTACCTACCCTCACAATATTCGTTTTGACTTGAGTGAGCCGTTTGATGATGGCGCGCCATCCATGGTAGTCCTGCAGTGGCATGAAGACGGCAAGCCCTATGTGGTTTACCCAGAAAAGTATGCCAATGGTGATTTTGTATTGCCAAGCTGGGTACCCCCTAAGAAGTAAGCTAGTTTTGTTGTAGCTAAATGGACGGTCTTGAAAGGCCGTCCATTTGTTTTTCTTCTTAAACTTGCCAGGAATCTGCCATGACCCAGATAATTATCCAGGGTATGTTGCTCAGTGGCTTATATGCCC
Source organism: uncultured Pseudomonadales bacterium (assembly GCA_938084925.1). Classification (GTDB taxonomy): domain Bacteria; phylum Pseudomonadota; class Gammaproteobacteria; order Pseudomonadales; family Balneatricaceae; genus Njordibacter. The sequence continues at coordinate 6,155 of CALKFY010000074.1, read as the reverse complement.
TGATTGCCATTGGATTTACCCTTATATTCAGTGTGGGTAGGGTGCTAAACCTTGCTTATGGCGCCTATTTGATGATTGGTGGCTATGTCTATTTTTATATCTCACAACAGCTAGGGCTGCCTAAAGGTGTGGGCTTAGTGATGGCTGCGGGCGTGGGGTGTTTAGCGGGTTTGTTGAAGTACCGTTTTATTGCCAAACCCTTAAAAGGCAATCACGTGGCGATTGAGATATCGACCTTGATTTTGGCTATTGTTATTCAGTCAGGCATCATTTTGATGTTTGGTGAAAGCACTAAAATTTTGCACTCACTTGTGCCAGGGATTATTCGCCTAGAAGGTGTGACGGCTCCTTGGAGCAATATCTTGGCCACAGGCCTAAGTTGGGTGTTGATTGTTGCTGTGTTTCTCTTTGTTCGCCATACCCATACCGGCCGTGCCATGTTGGCCGTGTCCCAAGACCCCAAGGGGGCGGCCATTTGCGGTATTAATGCTGAATGGATCAATATGGTGACCTGGGGTATTTCAGGTTTATTAGGTGGTGTTGCCGGGGTGTTCTTTGCCAGTTACACCCAGTTGTCGCCCTTTATGTGGGTCGGTCCTTTGATTGTCACGGTAGCTATTGTGGTGGTGGGTGGCATTGGCTCCATTTTGGGCACTTTGGTGGTAGCCCATATTATTGGCTTTTTAGAAATTATCGTGGTCAGTTACATAGCGCCTGAGCTGCGCGGTATTTTTACTATGTTGCTGATTATCCTGTTTTTGATTTTCCGCCCCCGCGGCTTATTCGGTAGGGAGGAATTGACATGAAACTGATAGAAACCAAACACCTCATTGCCTGGGCAGCCTTCTTGCTAGTCTTGGCACTAATGCCAATGTTTGTTTCTAATGGCACCTTACGTATTTTTATTTTCGCCAACTTTTTAGCGGTGTTCGCTATTAGTTGGGATGTCCTATCTGGCCGTACTGGGTATATCAGTTTTGGCCATCCATTTCTCATCGGCATTGGTGTTTATGCTACGGCGATAATGTCCAAACGCTTTGGCGTGCCAGTGGAGTATTCAATTCCCCTGGCCGTTTTGGTAACCATGCTTGGCAGTGTGTTGGTGTTTCTACCAGCGTTGCGAGTTAAGGGCAGCTACTTTGCTTTGGTAACCTTAGCGTTTATGGAGCTTGCTTATCAGCTAGTACAGGTCATTCGTCCTGATTTAACCGGCGGTACACGCGGTATATTTGGCATAAAGACAATTACCCGTGGGGCCGAAAATGGCTACTACATGTCCATGTGTTTGATGTTTGGCATTGCCTTTGTGTCATGGCTGGTGATGCGCACACAGTTAGGTACGGCCTTGAGTGCCTTAGGTATGCAGGAGGAATCCGTGGAAGGTAGTGGCAAGAGTACCACCAAGCTAAAGCTAGCTGCCTTTTTAATGAGTGCCTTTATTGCAGGCCTAGGTGGCGCATTTTATGCCCATTACGTAGGTGCCATCGCCCCCAGAACACTGTTTGATATTAACTTCTTGTTTACCATCATTGTCGCCGTTTTGATTGGCGGTTCTGGCACTATTATTGGGCCTATTATTGGTGCCTTCTTTTTGACCTTTTTGTTGGAATTCTTACGGCCCTATTTACCGGGCGCTGGGCGTTATTTCATCTATGGCGGTATCGCTTTGTTGTTGTACATGTATCAGCCTAAGGGCATCTACAGCATAGTCGACAAGCTGATTAAGCGCTGGCGTGGAGGTGCGGTATGAAGCCGGTATTGCAGGTTAAGAACCTAGTGAAGCGCTTTGGTGCCTTGACAGCCACTAATGACATTTCATTCGATTTACATGAAGGCGAATCCTTAGCTTTGATCGGCCCTAATGGTGCCGGCAAAACCACCATTTTCTCTCAGATCATGGGGGAACTGCGTCAGAGCGAAGGCAGCATTCATTTATATGATGAAGAAATCAGCCATCTCAAACCAGCGGCGCGTATTAAACGCCAAGTGTCACGCACCTACCAGGTGCCAAGGCCTTTTGCTGAACTAACGGTGTTAGAAAATATTCGTATTGGTCACATGCCCAATAGCATCTGGAGCATGCTCACCCAACAACCGGATTTAGACTATGAGCGTGAGCTGGCCAACAAGGTGGGATTGGCCGAAGCCGACCACCAACGCACGCCGGCGGAACTATCTATGGGTGATCTGCGTAAGCTTGAGATGGCACGAACCATGGCCACCGACCCCAAGGTGATGCTGCTGGACGAAGTGTTTGCTGGTCTCACAACGGCAGAGGTGGCACAAATATCTGATTTGATTTTGCAGATGCGCGCCGATGGCATGACCTTCTTGGTGGTGAGCCATGATTTGCCAGCCTTGAAACCTTTAGTGGATACAGCCATTGCCATCAACCAAGGCCAAGAAATTGCCAGAGGTAGCTTCAACCAAGTGCTAGCCGATCCTGCTGTACTGTCCTCATATTTAGGAGAAGTGTAATGGCTTTATTGACGTTGAATAAGCTGTCGGCTTTCTATGGCAAGGCCCAAGCGCTGCATGAGATTGATATTGAGGTGGACGAGGGTGAAATCATTGCCGTCATAGGCGCCAATGGCGCGGGAAAATCCACCATGCTAGACAGCATTATGGGGCTTACGGATACTACCGGTTCAATTCAATATGATGGCGCCGAAATATCCGCTATGTCGGCTCAGCATATTGTTACCAAGGGGATCGGTTACGGGTCTGAGCGTTTCAATCTGTTCCCCTATTTGTCCGTCTATGACAACTTGATGGCAGGAGCCTATACGGCGCGAGATAGTATTAAACAGAACCTAGCACAGGTGTTTGCCTTGTTCCCGCGGTTAGCGGAACGCCGCACCCAAGAGACAAACAATATGTCTGGTGGCGAGCGCCAAATGGTGTCATTGGGTAGAGCCATGATGAGCAATCCTAAGCTATTGATGGTGGACGAACCGACCATTGGTTTGGCGCCTAAACTGTGTGCTGAAATAGCCGTGGCATTACGCAAAATGCGTGATGACTATGGCTTAACCATCATCATTACTGAACAAAATGCCCAATTTGCTTTGACCCTAGCCGAACGCATCTATGTGCTTGAGTCCGGCAAGGTGATGGTGTCGGGTAGCGTCGATGAACTACGTAATGACCCCAAATTAACCGAAGCTTACTTTGGTCATCAAGGTCACTAGTAGGTTGCGATATATAAAAACAAATTTTAATTGAGAACATAATTATGAAAGCTGTTGTACTACCCAAGGTCGGCGCGCAACTGCAAGTGACCGAACGTCCCGATCCTGTTGCCACTGGATCGCAAGAAATTATCAAGGTGACAGCCTGTGGGGTGTGCCATTCTGACTTGCATGTGGTGGATGGGGATTATGGCGATCAAACGCCCATTATTCTTGGCCATGAGGTGGTGGGGGTGCACAACAAACTGGGCCCGGTGATGCTATTTGCCCCATGGGGTTGTGGTGATTGTCCAGAATGTGCCCAAGGGCAACAGCAAATTTGTGCCAATGCTACCGAAGCTGGTCTAGTGGTGGATGGTGGCTATGCGGAACAGCTTGTAGTGCCGCATATGGATTATTTAGCACCCTTGGGTGACTTGGACCCTGTTAAGGTGGCGCCCTTAGCCTGTGGTGGTTTGACCGCTTATCGTGCCGTATCTCATGGTTTGTCTGAGGCACGTGGTAAGGGGGCCAAAGCCATTGTCATTGGTGCTGGTGGCCTAGGCCAATATGCCATTCGTTATTTGCGCTTGTTAAGTGATGCCGAAGTTACTGTGGTGGATTTGGATGCCAACAAACGCCAGCAAACCTTGGCCCGTGGTGCCCATCATGCTGTAGCACCCAATGAAGTAGAAGGTAAGTTTGATTTTATCGTCGATTTTGTTGGTGCAGGCCCGACTTTAGAGCTAGGACGTGATCATATCCGCAAGGGTGGCCGCGTAGTCGTGGTGGGTTTATTTGGTGGTGCCATACCCTTTGGTTTTGGTCAAGTACCCCATGAAGCTCAGTTCCAAACCTCAGTTTGGGGTAGCCCACAACAGATGGTGGAACTATTGGATCTTGCCAGTCGTGAAGATATTCTGGTGCCGGTAGATACCTTACCACTAGAGCAGGCGCAAGTGGCTCACGACCGCTTGCGTAGTGGCCAGGTTGATGGCCGTTTAGTGTTGACTATTTAAGGCTAGAGGAAAGACGATGCAAACCTACGGAAATCGTATTAACAACCAACAAGTAATGCCAACGGACGATCGTTGGTTACAGACAAGTAGCCCCTATACAGGCGAAGTATGGGCTCGGGTGCCCGATAGCCCAGCTGCTGTTGATACTGCAGTTGCTGCTGCTAGAAAGGCCTTTGATGAGGGGCGTTGGCCGCGTATGAGTGGTGTAGAACGTGCCGCTATTATGCGCAAACTAGGAGCGTTATTAACCGAAAATGCCGAAACCTTAGGTCAAATAGAGTCCCGAGATAACGGCAAAATTATTCGCGAGACAGGCGCTCAAGCCAAAGCTTTGCAAAGCTACTATGATTTCTTTGCCGGGGTAGCTGACAAGATTGGTGGTGACGTTTTACCATCGCCCAATCCCAATTTTTTGATTTATACGGAAAAGGTGCCCATTGGTGTGGTGGGTGCCATCGTGCCTTGGAACTCGCCCTTGATGCTATTGACCTGGAAGCTAGCGCCATTGCTAGCTTCCGGCTGCACGGTAGTGGTGAAACCCTCTGATATCACCCCAGTGACGGCCTTGCTATTGGCGGATATTGCCGCCGATGCTGGCTTGCCAGAAGGCGTGTTGAATGTGGTGACGGGGGGTGCCGAAGTGGGCGCAAAGCTTAGTGGCCATACCGACCTTGATAAAATCACCTTTACCGGTGGTGGGTCTACGGCTCGTCATATAGCCACGGCCGCGGCACAGAATTTGATCCCGGCAATATTGGAGCTAGGTGGCAAGTCGCCACAGGTGGTGTTTGACGATGCCGATGTAGAAGCCGCAGTTAACGGTTTGCTGGCAGGCATTTTTGCCGCTGGTGGACAAACCTGTGTGGCGGGTTCCCGCGCTTATGTACATGAAGCCATCTATGATGAAATGGTGGCGCGGTTAGTCAAACGCGCCAATGAAATAGTTATGGGTAATCCTGCTGACATGGCCACGGAAATGGGCCCCGTGGCTTCTGATGCGCAGCGTGAGCGTATCCTTGGCATGATAGACAAAGCCAAAACCGAAGGTGCCCTAGTAGAGGCCGGAGGATGTTTGGATCCTGACTTGGGCGGGCGTTTTATTCGGCCTACCATTCTCTCCAATGTTGATAACCAAACCAGCATCGTGCGTGAAGAAGTATTTGGCCCGGTGTTGGCGATCATGAAGTTTTCTGACACGGATGACATTACTGCCCTGGCCAACGATTCAGAATTTGGTTTGGCGGCGGGTATCTGGACCAAGAACATACAAAGGGCTCATGGTTTAGCCAAACAACTACGTGTAGGCACGGTGTGGATCAATGCTTATCGTGCCGTTAGCTATGCGGTGCCATTTGGTGGCTTTAAACAGTCGGGCTATGGCCGTGATAATGGTTTGGAAGCTATGGATGCTTTCTTAGAAACTCGCACCACCTGGGTGGAATTAAGTGGCGCTACTAGAGATCCATTTGTGTTGGGATAAAAACGTTATGAGCTTGAGTCAGGTACTGGCCGATTTTGTCGTAAAAACTCAATACACCGATATACCTGACCATAGCCTCACTGTGGTGCAGGCATCGTTGTTGGATTACTGTGCCTGCGCCATCGCTGGCCAGAATGAGCCCGTAGCCGTGGCTTTGCGCGGTATGTTAAATGCCGAAGGTGGCGCGGCAGTGGCTGCGGTGTTTGGCCAGACGGAAAAACTTCCTCCTCGGGCTGCGGCCATGATAAACGGTGCTTGCGCCCACGCTATTGATTATGATGACACCCATTTTGACTATATTGGCCATACCAGTGTTGCCGTGTTTCCCGCGGCCATTGCTATGGCCGAACGAGTGGGGGCTAGCGGTAAGGCGTTTTTGACAGCGGCCCAAATTGGCTTAGAAGTCGCTTGCCGGGTTGGGGCCTATATGGGCCGTAGCCACTATGAAGCAGGCTTTCACCAAACGGCTACTTCAGGTAGTTTTGG
>CALKFY010000073.1 GCA_938084925.1 uncultured Pseudomonadales bacterium | reverse complement strand
GCGTGAAATGCGCGCTGCTGCAGCGCCAACCTCACGGTTGGCTTCGGCAGTCATACGCTGGCTGGTGACGGTCTTAATAAACTTACCTACGGACAAGCCTCCCGTATAACGGGCGGCGCCCTTGGTAGGCAAGATGTGGTTGGTGCCAGAACACTTGTCACCATAGGTAACTGTCGTTTCTTCACCCACAAATAAGGAGCCATAGTTACTCAGGTTACTCACCCACCAGTCTAAATCTTCGCATTGCAGCTCTAGGTGCTCAGCCGCATATTTATCACTCACCTGCACGGCTTCTTCCCGGGTATCACAGACAATCACTTCGGCATAATCATGCCAAGCGCTGCGCGCCGCCGATTGCGAAGGCTCTGGTAACGAATCAATTAAACCTGGCACTAGGTCAATGGCATGTTGCGCCACGGTTTGATCCAAGCAAATTAGCCACATGGGGGAATCAGGACCGTGTTCACCTTGGCCTACGAGATCACCAGCTACAATTCTTGGATCGGAACTAGCATCAGCAATCACCGCGATTTCCGTAGGCCCAGCGAACATGTCAATACCAACACGGCCAAATAGCATACGCTTGGCTTCGGCCACAAAGCGGTTACCAGGCCCCGCCAACACATCAGCAGGACGCCCAGTAAACAAACCGAAAGCCATAGCCGCAATACCTTGTACACCGCCCAAAGCTAGAATAGTGTCAGCGCCAGAGTAGTTGGCAGTATAAAGAATGGCGTCGTTAACGCCGGTACCAGGTTTAGGTGGCGAACAGGCAATAACGCGTTCAACGCCCGCCGCCTTAGCGGTGGCCACGGACATGATGGCGGAAGCCACATGGGCATAACGACCACCGGGAATATAACAACCTGCCGTTTGCACTGGAATTTGCTTTTGTGCAGCCCATAGGCCAGGGGACAATTCCATTTCAAAATCTTGTAAAGCCGCCCGTTGAGCGCGGGCAAACTTATCCACTCGCTCGTGGGCAAACTTAATATCGTCCTTTACACGCTGCGACAAACGTTGGCTAGCCTGCTCAATTTCTTCGGCACTAACAATGATATTGCCATGATAGTTATCCAAATCACGGGCATATTGCTGGCAACGGTCGTCACCACCCGTTTCAATCTGTGACAGCATGTCAGCCACAATGGCACGTGTATTGTCCTCGCCGCTAGTTGGTGACTTTGCTGCTTGCTTTAGATAACTAATAGCCATTAATTTCTCCAATTAGATTGCGCAAAAGGGCTTTGTGAAACATTTTGTATGCGCTTACATTTTCTCTAGCCGCAATACTATGCTAGCTCAACGGACTAAGCAAGGCTTTTGCAGCACAAATTGTAAGCGCATACATTTTGTTATAATATTGCCTTTTATCAATACCCTCAGGATCTCAATTGTCGAACAAGCCAGCCACCCAAACGGATGTCGCCAAAGCCGCTGAGGTTTCTACAGCCACAGTATCTCGGGTACTTAACCAGCCCGATAGTGTAAGGCCAGCCGTGCGTGATCGCGTGTTAAACGCAATAGCACAACTCAATTATGTAGCGGATGCTGCGGCACGTACTCTAGCGAGCAAACGCTCGGGGACTATAGGCGCGGTTATTCCCACCCTATCCAATGCCATTTTTGCTGATGGTATCCAAGCTTTTGAAAACAAGCTAAACGCGGCTAATCTGAGCTTGATGCTGACTACTTTTGGTTATGATCCTCAGCACGAACTTGCTCAGGTGCGCACCCTGATTGAGCGTGGCGTTGATGCTATCTTGTTAGTTGGGTTGAGTCACGATCCTCTTATTTATGAATTACTAGCACAACGTGATATCCCTTTCGTAGAGACATGGGCGTATCGTGATGACCCAAACTACCCGTGTGTTGGATTCGATAACACCAAAGCGGCCATGCAAGCACCTCAATATCTATTAGATCTTGGCCACCGAGACTTCGCTGTTATTAGCGGTATCGCCAAAGATAATGATCGCGTACAAGACCGCCTTGCCAGCATGCAGACCTTGCTTGCAGAACATGGGATTAATCTAGCAGAAGAATGCATCAAACAATGCCCCTTCGAAATCGAAGCGGGACGTCAAGCTTGCCGCCAATTGGTGTCTCACACAACACCACCAACAGCAATTATTTGTACTAATGACGTATTGGCGATCGGAGCCATGTTGGAATGCCAAGCGGCAGGTATCCCAGTACCTGCCCAAATATCCATAATCGGCTTTGATGATTTACCCCTTAGCGCCAACCTTACACCTAGCCTAACAACTATGCACATCCCCTTTAAGAGCATGGGCGAACAAGCGGCACAATTTCTTATTCAAAAACTTGCCGATAATAACCCCCGCCCTAATACCGAAGTGGAAGTAAACCTAGTGGTCCGTGAGTCCACGGCTCCACCAGCTCAAGCAGTAAACGATTAACTAACTTTGTTAACTCATTACCATTGTTTATTGGTTTAATTGCGTTTAGTCTGGCCCACTTAACTCTTTAATTAGCCAAGGCCTATGAACGGACTATCTGACAATTTAAAAGGTATGCTGCTAATGACTCTGTCAATGGCACTCTTTACCTTGGCCGATGCCAATTTAAAACTAGCATCAGAAACGCTATCAACTGGGCAAATCACCCTGGCCCTAGGCGTTGGCGGCACCGCCTTGTTTTGGTTTATGTTGGCGCGCAGGAGCGAACCCTTATTTAGCCCTGTGTTCTACGAGCCTGCCGTTCTGCTTCGTACTGTAGGCGAGATGGTAGCAACTGTTTTTATCGTTCTGGCACTTACTTATTCGTCTTTTACCGGTGTTACCGCCATTATCCAGACTTTGCCTATTGTACTGACCTTGGTGTCCTTTTTGTTTCTTGGTGAAAAGGTTGGCATTCACCGAATGAGTGCTGTCATTATTGGTTTTATTGGTATGTTGGTGATTGTACGCCCTGGCTCAGACGGTTTTGATGCCTACTCATTATTTGCGGTCATGGCTGTGGTTGGTATGAGTATGCGAGATATAGGCTCACGTTTATCGGCTAGCCATCATTCATCCGTACGCTTAGCCATATTTGGCACTATGAGCCAAATCGTTGCCGGTGTTTGTTTTATGCTGTTTGAACCAGCTCCAAGCTGGCCACCACTTATTGCATGGGGCTATTTATTTGGCCTAATTGCTTTCGCAAGCGCTGCCATTGTAATCATTACTGCAGCTATGCGTATTGGTGAGCTATCGGCAGTAAGCCCATTCCGTTATACCCGCTTGCTGTTTGGTCTCAGTGCCGGAGCTATTATCTTTGATGATGAGCTAGATAG
>CALKFY010000072.1 GCA_938084925.1 uncultured Pseudomonadales bacterium | reverse complement strand
CGCGAAGTGCAAAAGCTGCTGTACTATCTTCCGCGTGTACTCGGATTGTTTTTCCTTGGCTTAATTCCTGGTATGCAGGTAGTGGTGCCTTGGTTATGGCTGTTGTTTGGCGCTTGGATGATGGCCATCCAGTATGTGGACTATCCTATGGATAACAATCGCATCAGCTTCCGTAATATGAAAAAGCTGTTGGCCAAGCGTAAATTACTGCACATTGGTTTTGGCGGTGGCATTAGCGTGTTGCTAATGGTGCCCTTTGTGAACTTCTTTGTAATGCCTATCGCCGTAGTCGGCGCTACTGCCTTGTGGGTTGATGAGCATGCTCACCGAGTATCAGAGGTAGTGGAGAACTAGGCCTACCCACACAGCTAAAGAAGCCAAGTGATTATTAAGGAAGGCCTTAAAGCAAGCGTCACGCTCACGCTGTTTAGTGATGACGTACTGGTAAACAAACAGTGCCGTCATCACGCTTAAGCCTAGGTAGAAGAACAGGCCTAGCTGTTCTATCTGTGCCACCCACAGCAATAAAGCTAAGGTGATGCCCTGTAAGAGGGCAATAATAGTGCGATCCCAGTCGCCAAATAGCACTGCTGTAGACTTCACGCCAATCAATAAATCATCATCCCGATCGACCATAGCGTAATAGGTATCATAAGCTACGGTCATACTTACTGCAGCGGCGAAGGTTAGCCAAGCCGTGAGGGGTAGAGCGCCAGTTTGAGCACTAAAGGCCATGGGAATAGCCCAACTAAATGCCATGCCCAATATTAGCTGCGGCCAGTGGGTGTAGCGCTTCATGAACGGATAGCTAGCGGCTAGTAACAGAGCCACAAAGGATAGCTTGATAGTCATTAGATCGGTAAATAACACCAACCCGAATGCCAACAGGCACAAGCTAAAGAACAAAATAAGGGCGCCCTTAGCGCTGATCACTCCCGTGGCCAAGGGCCGTGTTTTGGTACGTTTCACCAAGCCATCAATCTTACGATCGGCAAAATCGTTGATCACACAGCCCGCGGCACGCATGACATATACACCAGCAATAAAGATGGCCAGTAAATCCAAGCGTGGTAGGCCTTGGGCTGCAATCCACAAAGCCCATAACATTGGCCACAACAGTAAATAGGTGCCGATGGGTTTATCCAAACGCATAAGTTGTTGGTAGGCTTTCCAGTTGGCACTCAAAGGCATGATAAGGCTGCTTGCAGGCTAGGGTTGTAAGTGGGCTAATGCTACCATAAGCCTTGTTGAAAACGATGGTGAGAATTCATGGGAAAGCAAAAAAATTGTTTGTTTATTTGTACGGGCAACACTTGCCGGTCGCAAATGGCCCATGCATTAGGGCAGCAGCTAGTTCATCAACATGGTTTGGCATTGGTTATTGATTCGGCGGGTATTCGCGCTAAGGCTGGGTCAGCAACAACGCCATTGGCTGTTACCGTGCTGCGCCAACAAGGTATCCCTTGGCAAGGTGTTAGTCGGCAACTTAGCCTAACGCAGTTGCGCTGGGCCGATCAGGTGTGGGTGATGACACAAGAGCATGTTGATGTGGTTAAGCAGCTACAACACAATCTATCTGCACATGAATTGGCATCTGTGGACTTACTGTTAGGTGATGAGGAATTACCGGATCCATTAGACTGCGGTAAAGCAGCCTATGATGACGTGCTGGCTATATTACAGCAACGAATGCCTAAGCTGCTTTTAAGCTCACATTGAGTAACTGCTTCAGGGGACAATGTTGGCCATGGGTGCCATAAATACTTCGGTTACCAAAATGCCTTTGTCAGCTACGTAAAATACCGAACGCCTTGCCCAATGCCGAGCTTTGTTATTGGCTTCTTGCAGACAGGCAACTTCAAGTGGGCCACGACGCATATTTGGGTATTTGAACAACAAGGCTCCCAAGGGCTTATCGCCAATGTCTTTGAATTTGCGTAAAGAGCCTTTTAAGGTGCTGTGAGGGATAACACTACGGGCACAAACCCAAGTTTGGCCGTAGCAAAGCAGTTCTACTTCACGGATAATGGCTTTTTGACGAGGTTTAAGCCCTAAAGCTTGAGCTTCTGACTGGCTTGGCAGGCCCCAACTATTACGTACCACACGAACCACAAAGTCGCCCTTGCTAGCTTGGATTAAGCGCTGGGTGAGTGAACCTTTGTCTTGCAGCCATGATTGCCATTGCCGCGGGATGCGGACACTAATGGGCCTGTCATAACTATGCCAGCGTAAAGGATAAGCGGGTTGCTTGTGAACCAAGTTGATGGGCACGAGTGGTCTCAGTAAAACTGATTATTTCTAAAGGTGTATTGTATCAATATCTCGACAAATAAGGCACTGCCAACAGAGCCAGAAGCGGTGATCGAAATCACCAGAAAGTGGTTACAAGACATGGTCGTAGGGTTGAACCTGTGTCCTTTCTCACATCCGGTGGTAGCTAAGGATCTAGTACATTATGCTGTGGCTACAGGGACTAACGACGCGCACTTGAAGGCGTTTTATGTGAAACAGCTAAAGTACCTATTGGATGCTGAGCCCGAAGTTGTGGCCACTAGCCTGTTGATATTTCCTGAAGGGCTGGAAAATTTTGATGACTATCTAGATGTATTAGCCTGGTTTGAAGACTTACTAGCGCAAGCAAATTTAGAAGACCATGTGCAATTAGCGTCTTTTCACCCCCGTTACCAGTTTGACGAGGTAGCCGCCGACGATTTGAGTCATTTTACCAACCGTGCGCCGTATCCTACTATCCACCTTATCCGCCAAGCAGAGATGACTAAGGTGCTAAAACATGTGGCAGATCCGGAGCAGATTTATCAAGACAACATCGATTGCTTAGAAAAGTTAGGTCGTGAAAAGGTAGAAGCCATGTGTCCTTGGGGAAAATCCTAATATGTTGTCGGCCAAAGCCACTGAACTCGTTGCTTTGCTGCAAGGCACTGTGAAAATGGGTGATATTAAAAAACAGGCTAAAGTCATCAAGCGAGATCATGACGTAGCTATGGAGTTGTGGCAAACACAAGCGTTTTATCCGCGCATGTTAGCGACTCTGATATTGGATAAAAAGCAGTTGACGCAAGATGTAATTGATCAGTTAGCTGAAGATATGCTGCAGCACGAAGTGGCGCAACGTAATCAATTATCTGAATGGTTAATGGCCAACCAGCTGATGAAGCAGCAAAGTACTCAGGATATGCTGCTGTCTTGGCAAGACGCCAAGTCTCCCGTACTAAGACGTTTGTTTTGGTACCATCAGGCCCGCCTACGTTGGGCCGGACAAACACCACCTGATAACAGTGAAGCCTTGTTGGCGTTGATAGAAGAGCATTTGGCTACTGAAGAAGAGCAGGTGCAGTGGACAATGAATTTCTGTGCCGGTTGGATAGGTATTTTTGAGCCTGAATATCGCGATCGATGCGTGCGCTTAGGAGAAAGCTTAGGTCTCTATAAAGACGAAAAGGTTTCACGTAATTGTACGCCTTCCTACCTACCCGAGTTTATCCGTATAGAAGTGGCCAAACGAGAAGCCTAACAGCCTCTCGCTGCAGTTAGGCCTTGAGCATGCTGCTCAACAATAGCTTGCATGTCATGCTGGGTTGGTTTGATACGGAAGTAGCGTACACCGGCTTCTATAAGCGCAGGTATATGTTGGGCTAAGTCGAACACTTCTGGCTGTGGGCGTTGTTTCTGCCAGGTCGCCACCATATTGCCAGCTGGGCAGTCCATTTCTTCTGGCGCTTTGCCCGCATCACTAATGTTGTATTGGCATTCTGGCAGACCTTCTAGGGTCATATCGCCGTGTATAAGGACATCAAATTCCACGTCCTGATTGCAGCGAAACTTGTCGATGTTACGTAATAAAAACAGCAAGTCTGTGGATGCATAAATGGGCACAAACATAGCCCCAGAATTTAATAACTGTTGGGCGCGATATTGGTTGCTAATATCCAAACTGCGGGCGGTACAAAATGCTGTGCGCACTCCATTGTCTCGGCGCATGAGCAGCATAAAGTTACTGCCTATCTCCAATTTGGTCTCACCTGCAGTTACTATTTTATGTAGCCTAGTGACACTTATTTGGCTTTTATGAAAAGCCATACTGGAGTAGATGACCTGCTTGCCTGCCTCAACTAGGTTCTTGCCAATAGTACGCCATTCCTGCCAGTCCAAAGCGCTATGCGAAGCACATAAGGTATTACCGATAACAAAGGTGTCGGCTGGTAAGTGCACAGCGTTTTGGTAAAACGCTAGAGTTGCTTCCTTGGACCAGTTAAAGGGAACACTATCAATGACAAGTTTCATAATAGTCGCTTATATCGTCAGGCTTACTTGATTGATTTGGTAGTGATCGTCCAACCATTGACCAATCACGTTGCCATCCACAAGGTGGTGGGCATAGTGCATGTGCAGGCAGCGGATTTGTTGCCAGTCTCGTAGTCCGCCGATGCCATAGCTATCAAACAATTTGGCAAAGCCCTTGGTTTCCAGCAAGGCTTTTTCTTCGTCAGTGCAATTGGCCCAGCGTGCCGCCACATAGTCCCGTTGACTGGCTTGATAAGCTGCCATCATATCTGGGTCTTCTTGTAGCTGCTGTTCGAGCTGTTTCACTAGACCGTGAGTTTCCAGCTTGGCAATGGCCTTGTGCAGGTCTTTGGAGCACAACCAGTAGAGCGTAGGGAAAGGTTTGTCGTTTACAATGGGTGCCATACGTAATATCACTGGCACGCCCGCATCCGTAGCATAGGCGATGTCTCGCAAGCCGTTGGGCGCGCGACCAATCTGTTGTTCGATGATAGCGCGTTGTGAATCACTGATAGACATGCTTGTTGATACCTTGCTGCGTTTAGGCTGGTAGGCGTAAGCCGCCAGTATTGATCCACACTAGCTTGCCATTACTAGGGGATGCTTGCTGTAGCTGCCACCAAAGCTTGGCATTATAAACAGGGTCCAGATTGATGCCAGTGATTTTATAAAATTCTTCACTGCTAAACCGCAATTGGGCATTGGATTTAGCAAAACCACCAAACTGGGTTTCGTCCAACCAAGTTAGCTGAATATTTTTGCCAGCTGCTAAAGCTTGGGTTTGGGCTGCTTCGCGATGAGCCCCTTTTACCGCACTGACTACTGTAATGTGAGTGTTACAGCTATGAGGCATGGCTCTAATAAGGCCTTGTACGGTGCCTGCAGTGCCTGCCGCTAACCATAAGTCGTGAATAGGCCCTTGAGCCTGTAGTTCTTGCCACAGCTGCGCACAGCCAAGATCGTTATGAGCGCCACTGCCACCCTCTGGTAGCAGCTTATGATCTTTGCTCACCTGCCAGGCTAGGAGCTGTTCGTCGCTGGGTTGCCATGCTTGTTCGCGCAGCTGGCGAAATTGTTGCCGGCTGATAAAGCGTAATTGCATGCCAGCTTCAGTGCAGTGGCTGAGCACAGGTGAGGAATGTTCGTTCAGTTCGTCACCACGTATAACAAATACACCGTCATGCCCTAGAGCCTGCAAAGCGGTAGCTGCCGCAGCCAAATGATTGCTGTAGGCGCCACCAAAGGTCAGTACTTGGCTGTGTGCCGGCAGTTGTTCAAAGTAGCCAGCTAATTTACGCCACTTATTACCTGCCACAATAGGGTGAATAAGGTCATCCCGTTTCATCCACAAATCGATGCCATCCAGTAGCTGTAAGGACTGCAAAGGTGTGGGTAATTGTAAACATAGGGGATTAGCCATGTTAGCGGCCGAGGCGATCTAGTACGCCATGCCATTTCAGTACTAAAGGCATAAACCAAGGTTTGCCGTTGTAGAACGGGCGACTGTTGAAAGGTAAATCGTGAAATGCCGTATGAAAGTCGGTTTCTCCCAAAATTTGCTTGGCTAGCCTGCTCGCTAAGTAGGTGGAACGAGCGACACCAGAACCACAATAGCCCATAGCGTAATAAATATTCTCTTGATTGCTGGTCAATTGGCCAATATGAGGGCCATGATCAAAGGTGTAAGCCACCTTGCCGCACCATGAGTAGTCAATTTTAGTATCGCCTAGTTGTGGAAATATATTGGTCATCAGTTTCTTCAGGTTAGCGCTGTTATGGCTTGGCCGGTCCCAGAAATCGATGCCACGAGCGCCAAACAATACACGTTTGCCATCTGGGCTAGGCCGGTAATATTGTACTAAACGATGGTTGCCGCCGTGCATACGAGCTTTTGGGAATAGCTCGTTGATGGTGGCAGGTGGCAGCTCCTCCGTGGCAATCATGGCTGAGGTGAGGGGGATTACACGCCTTTTGAAGTGGGGCTGATTAGCAAGCTCGAAGCGTTTGCTATAACCATTGGTGGCAATGACCAGTTGCTTAGCCGTAATTTGACCCTTACTAGAATGCAGCCGGTGTTTATCCGCTGACTTGCTGAGTGCCAGTACTTCTGTCTGGTCGAATATTTGGCCACCCAGTTGCATAACCTTTTGTGCTAATTGGGTAACCAGCTTATAGGGATGTAAACCACCATCCTGATGATAGACCATGCCCCCATAATAATGTTCTGAACCAATTTCTTGATGTACTTGATGAGGCTCAATAAGTTTATATTTGAAGCCGTCTAAGCGTTCAAACTGCTCGCACTTAAGGGCTAGTTCGTCCAGTTGTTGTTGATTATGTACTCCGGTAAAGCGGCCTGTCATGTGCAGATCGCAATCTAGACCCTGAGCGCTGATAAACTGCTGGAAATAATTAATGGCATGCATGCCTTCTTGCAAGATGGCGTAGGCCTGGTCTTCACCATAGATGTTTTTCAAACCGTCTAAGCCTAGTTTATGTAAGCTAGGCCCGACCATACCGCCATTTTTACCACTAGCTCCTTGGCCTAGTGGCATGGCGTCTAGTAACACCACTGAACGCTCGGCTTGCAGCAGGTGTAATGCTACACAAAGGCCGGTAAAGCCAGCGCCTACAATGGCACAGTCAACGCTTTCTGGTAGCGCTTCCTGTGACAGTTGTGGCATTGATACATGGTCGTGCCAATAAGGTAAGGCGAAGCCATTTTGGGCAGTGTTATAAGTCATAAGCCTCAGTGTATAAAAAGCCTAGGCAATAAAAAAGAGCCCTTAGGCTCTTTTTTGGCTTGCTA
>CALKFY010000071.1 GCA_938084925.1 uncultured Pseudomonadales bacterium | reverse complement strand
TAAGGCCAGCTGCTAAGCTGCAGTGGCCTATGATGGGCTGGCACTGGCCGAAATTAACGTGCAGCGATAGTCTCGCGAGCACGTTGTGCTGCAGCAATCACCTGTGTAGGTGCGGTGCCACCGATGTGGTTACGCGCTTGTACAGAACCTTCTAGAGTTAGTACATCGAATACATCGTCAGTGATTAAATCACTGAATACTTGCAGTTCAGCAAGACTCATTTCACTCAAATCCTTGTCGCTAGCGATGCCAGCAGCAACAGACTTGCCTACAACCTCGTGAGCGTCACGGAAAGGCATGCCTTTACGTACCAAGTAATCAGCCAGGTCAGTAGCGGTAGCAAAACCCTTTAGGGCTGCATCACGCATGCTGTCTTTTTTAGCTTCTAGAGCTGGTACCATGTCAGCAAAGGCACGTACGCAACCTTTCACTGTGTCGATGCTATCAAACAATGGCTCTTTATCTTCTTGGTTATCCTTGTTGTAAGCCAATGGTTGGCCCTTCATCAAGGTTAAAAGAGAGATCAAGTTGCCGTTAACACGACCCGTCTTACCACGTACAAGCTCTGGTACATCTGGGTTCTTCTTCTGCGGCATGATGGAAGAACCGGTACAGAAACGATCTGGCAAGTTGATAAAATCAAACTGGGCAGAGGTCCACAGAATCAATTCTTCTGAGGCGCGCGATAGGTGAGTTAGCACTAAGCTAGCTGCTGCACAGAACTCAATGGCGAAATCACGGTCACTTACCGAATCCAACGAGTTTTCGGAAGGACGATCAAAGCCTAGTAGCTCGGCAGTCATGTGGCGGTCTAGCGGGTAGCTAGTGCCAGCGAGTGCGGCAGAGCCCAAAGGTAAAACGTTGATACGCTTACGGCAATCGACAATGCGCTCATAGTCGCGCTGGAGCATTTCGTTCCATGCTAGTAGGTGATGGCCAAAGGTTACTGGTTGGGCAGTTTGTAGGTGCGTGAAACCAGGCATGATGGTTGCGCTTTCCTTTTCGGCTAGCTCAACTAGGCCCATTTGTAGGCGGCTGATTTCGCCCAAGATAAAGTCGATTTCATCACGCAGGTATAAACGGATGTCGGTCGCTACCTGGTCATTACGAGAGCGACCAGTATGCAGCTTCTTGCCAGCGATACCGATCTTGGCCGTTAGGGCAGCTTCGATATTCATGTGCACGTCTTCTAGAGCCACGGACCATTCGAATTGGCCGCGTTCGATTTCCATGCGAATTTCTTCCAAACCACGCACGATATCGTCGCACTCGGCGGTGGTTAAAACGCCAATAGAAGTTAGCATCTTGGCGTGGGCTACAGAGCCTTGGATGTCTTGACGGAACATGCGCTGGTCAAAGTCGACAGACGCAGTAAAACGGGCAACAAATGCATCGGTGGCTTCGCTAAAGCGTCCGCCCCATTGTTGGTTGGTAGAATCTTGGCTCATGGTGGTTCCAGCTACAAATGACAAAGGCCGTATTGTAACAAATGCGGCGTGATGACAAAAGCAGAGCTGGTTAATCTATTAGCAGGGGGTGTGCGAGATCAAGAACTGGAAAAGCTGCACAAAAGGCGGCCTTAGGTTGCCGCTGGCGCGCCGTTCTGAGTTGCACCTTCAGCTTCTTGCTCAATATCTTGAGCTTGTTGTTCTTGCACAGCTTCTTCTGCTTCAGCAATGGCGGGCATTGGTGGGCTAAAGGCCATTTGACGCTGTTCACAACCTGGGCAAACGTGGCCATCTAAACGACCTTGCAGGCGCTGCAAAGCAATGGACTTGTTGGCAAAGACGTTGGACTTGCCAATCATTTTTAAGTGACCATTGCGAATGATGGGCTTAATCACCTTGCCTTTAAGGTTGCATAGATACAAACCACCACCGGCAGCACGTAGGCGCTTGGCTTCATTGGCCAGTAGCTCGGTGCCCGATAGGTCAATAAAGTTAATGCCGCTAGCAATGATCAAAATGTGCTTTTGCTCGGCCTCCAGCAGACGTGCTTGCACGTAATCAACGGCACCAAAGAACAAGGAGCCATCGACACGGATGATTTTTAGTTGTTCGCATTCCGGCAGGGCCGAGCGTTCTGCAGCAATAAGTAGGTTGGAGTTTTCCTTGCTAGCCATGGGTATCATGGCAGGTTTGGAAGTGCGGCTTAGATAAAGCACCAAAGATAGTAATACGCCCAAGTAGATGGCAAATTCCATAGGCAGCAACAAGGTGGCAAAGAAGGTCACCACAAACACCATGTGTTCATTGCGGCCAGCGCGGAATATCACCTCAATGTGATGCCAGTCGATTAGATTCCAAGATACGACCAGTAGTATGGCCGCCATACTAGGCAGAGTGATATAGGCCGCAAAAGGCGCGAAAACCAAAATGATTGCGCCCAAGGCTAAAGCGGCAAACACAGCGGCTAATGGGCTGGTTGCGCCGGCTTCGTAGTTCACACCGGTACGGGTGAAAGAGCCTGAGGCTGCATAACTGGACGTAAAACTACCGATGATGTTCGACAGAGCTTGGCCGCGGAATTCTTGGTTGCCACGAATACGCTGACCCGAGCGAGTAGCCACAGAGCGGGCGATAGAAACGGCTTCTACTAAACCCAAAAGGCCTAGTGCCATGGCACCCGGTGCCAAATCACGAATGATTTGTGAATCGATAGGCGGGATAGAAAATGGCGGCAAGCTTGCTGGGATCTCACCCACTAAGCGAATATCTTGGGCAGATTGCCAGCCACTGGCTTGCAAGGCAATCGTCACTAAACTACCAACGACCATGGCGATAAGCATGTTGGGCCAGCCTCGACGCCAGCGTTTGATGCCGATGACTACGGCCAAGGTGACGGCACCGACAATCAAGCTAGGCATATGTACAAACAAGATGTTGTAATACAAGGCTATCCAGTTGCCAATGAAGTCGCCACTACTAGCAACAGGTAAGTTGAGTACGTTTTTCAGCTGGCTAGTGGCAATAATGATGGCGGCACCAGACGTGAAACCTACCACTACTGAGTGGGATACGAAGTTAACTAGGGTACCCATGCGCGCTAGGGCTAGGGCCAACTGGAACAAACCAGCCATGAGGGTGAGCGTCAACGCTAGGCCTACAAATTCTGCGGTGCCGGCTTGGGCTAGCGGGCTAATAGTGGTAAACACTACGATGGATAGAGCTGCTGTTGGGCCGGATATTAGGTGCCATGACGAGCCGAATAGGGCGGCAATAATGGCCGGTACAATTGCCGCGTAAAGGCCGTATTCTGGTGGCATGCCCGCGATCAGTGCGTATGCTACACCCTGTGGCAAAACAATTATAGCCCCGGTCAAACCCGCTAATGCATCGGCACGCAAACTCGTAGGTGTAATCTGCCTAGCCCAAATCAAAAATGGGAAGATGCGAGCTAAAAGTGAGTTGGGATGGACCATAGATAGTTAACAGTTAAAGTAACGCCAATATTGTACACTATTTTAGCTGTCGACGGGGCTGAAGATAAGGGACAGTGCGGGCTGGCCGATGGGGCCAACCCTCGTTACCATTAGTGATATCTATAGTTGGCGTAAGGTGCGCAGAGGCGGAGCTTGTGTCACTTTACGGTTAAACCACCAGCCTGTCGCACCGATCAGAATGGCACCGCTTAATGGCGCGAATAACCACAGTTCCCAATGCCACTGCATAGGTAGTTCAAACAATTGTGTTTGCAGTACACCTAAAAGCGTTTCGGAACCAGCGCCGGCTAATACACCAGCAATAGTACCCATGGTCACATATTCAACCAACAACAGTCTTTGGATGAGAGAGCGACTAGCGCCAATGGTGCGCAAGATGGCACTTTCGTGCATGCGCTCATCTCGGCTTGCCTGCACGCTAGCCACCAAGACTAGAACACCAGCTATCAGGATTAAAAACAAGATGCTTTCTACAGCCAAGGTCAGCTGAGCAACCACCTTTTGCACCTGCTTTACGATCTGGTCAACATCAATCATAGAGATAGTTGGGTGTGCGCGTAGCACCTCACTGAGTTGTGGGCGTTTATCTTCGGCCACATACATGCTGGCCAAATAAGTGGTGCTATATGGCTCCGTAAGGGGCTTCGAGAAAATCAGGAAGAAGTTAGGTTGTAATCCACCCCATTCTACTTCACGCAAGTTGCTGATGGTGGCCTTGTGCTCGATGCCAGCGACGTTGTAGATCAAGGTGTCGCCTAGCTTCCAGCCGTAATCCACGGCGTATTCTTGTTCTACAGATACTTGCAGGTCTTGATGCTGTTGAGGCCACCAAGAGCCAGCGACGACTTCGTTGTCCTTTGGTAACTCGGTGCTCCAAGTCAGGTTGCGCTCACGGTCTGGTCGTGGTCCTGGGGCATTACCCATCTGCTTAATGATTTCCTTAGGGTCTGGGTACACCAGACGTCCGCGTACCATAGGGTAGAAGTTAAGCCCTTCCTCATTAATGCTTTCATCCATGACGAACTGATTCAGGGTTTCCCTTTGTTCGCCAAAAATATTCAGCATAAATACGTTGGGCGTTTCGGCTTGTAAGCGTTGTTGCCAGTCACTGAGTAGGAAGTTGCGCACACCTAATAAGGTGAATAACAGCATCAATGCTAAAGCAAAGATCATAATCTGCGAACTGTTTTGGCTTTTGCGACGTTGCAGATTGGCAATGCCTAGCTTACCTGCTTGGCCCAAGCGGTGGCGCCAGCGAGCGGCTAGCCACAAAATACCATGACTAACTAACCAAAGTAGTATCGCCAATACGGCGATGGCTGCGACTAAACCTAAGGTGATCATCCAAGACTGACTATGCCAGTAAACCAGACCTAGCATGGCCACAAAACCAATTGCCCAATGGCTCATAGGTTGCTTGTTGCGAGATACAGACTGGCGCAGTGCTTGGGCAGGGGCTACCTTGGCCAAACCGAGCATAGGAGGCATGACGAAGGCCAATAGGCATAACAAACCCGTGGCAGCACCCAACATAAAGGGTTCTAGAGGTAGGCTGCCAGACACCTGAATATAATCACTCAGTAGGCTTAACAAGCCCGTGTGTAATAACCAGGCTAAGGGCAAGCTCAATAACATGGCCGCTAGGGCTAGTAACAACATCTGAGTGAGATACAGCCAGCGTAACTGGGCAGGCTTTAGTCCTAAGCATTTAAGCAAAGACACATGCTTGGCTTGGCGTAAGCTATAGCGCCGCGCTGACAACACTAAAGCGATGCCCGCTAAAATCACCGTCAAAGAACCTGCCAGTAGTAAAAACTGTTCGGCCCGTTCTAGGGTGCTAGCAAGACTATTGTTAGCGTCGTCAGGTGTTTGCCAGCGCTGAGCGTTAACTAGGTCGGGTTGTACTTGCTCGCGTAGTGCTTGTAGTTGCAAAGAGTCGCCAGAAAGCAGCCAGCTACGTCTAATGCGGCTACCTTCTTGCACCGCCTTGGTAGCGGCTAAGTCGTCAAGGTGCATCATGGCGCGTGGCGCAAAACCCGCAAAGCCACCGCCTTGGTCAGGTTCGGCAATCAATACTTGGGTTAGCTGGAGGCTAGTTTCGCCGACATCGACGACATCGCCCACTTGTACATCAAGACTGGCCAGCAAGCGTGAGTCTAGCCACAGCTGACCTGGTAGTGGGCCTTTAGCGGCAGGTGTAGCTAAACCAAAGGCTTGTTGGCTAACTTGTAACTGGCCTTTAAGAGGGTATAAATCCGTGACAGCTTTAATGCCTGCTAGCTGCATCCCGGTATCGGAAAACAGCATGCCTTGAAAGCTATGAATTTGGGCTTGCTGTAGGTTGCGTTCATCGGCCCAGCTTTGCCACTGGGGCTCGATGATGGTGCTGCCGTTGAGGCGCAAATCAGCGGCTAGCAAGCTAGCGCCTTCGGCTACCATGGCTTGTTGCACACGGGCGGTAAACAGGCTGATGCTGGTTAAGCTGGTGATGGCTAACAGCAGCGCTACTAATAGCAGCTGTAGTTCACCGCCACGCCAGTCACGCCAAGCTAAGCGAGCGGCCAGCTTAAACATGGGCGGTTTCCTCGTCAGCTTGGTTTGCGTCAACAATACAACCAGCTTGCAGGCGCAGAGTGCGCTGGCAGCGAGCGGCTAGCTTAGGATCATGGGTAACCAATACTAGGGTGGTGTTGGTCTCGCGGTTTAGGTCAAACAGTAAATCTGTAATATAAGCACCCGTATCGCTATCTAGGTTGCCAGTGGGCTCATCGGCAAACATGATGGGAGCTTGGGTAGCAAAGGCTCTAGCAATCGCCACGCGCTGCTGTTCACCACCGGATAGTTGGTTAGGGTAGTGGTGACCGCGTTCACCTAAACCCACGCGTTGTAAGTATTCATCGGCACGAGCTGCAGCGTTATTCTCGCCTTTTACTTCCAATGGCAGCATCACGTTTTCACGGGCGTTAAGGCTGGGCAACAGTTGAAAGTTTTGGAAGATAAAGGCAACCTGCTGTTTGCGCACATCGGCACGGCCTTCTTCATCAAGGGCGGTGATTTCTTGGCCGGCTAAATAGATCTTACCGTGGGATGGCGTATCCAAACCCGCTAGCATTCCCAGCAAGGTGGTTTTACCCGATCCGGATGCGCCAATGATAGCTACACTCTCACCAGGCTCGATATTTAGGTCAACTTGGTCAAGAATGCGTAAATCTGGTTGATCTGCATTGCCGTTTGGGCTATTTATAACCTGGCTTAGGCCTTGAGTGGCCAAGAATGGAGCTGTATTAGACATAGGACTACCAATGAAAGAAACAATATACCTCGGATTATCGCAAGTTAAGCCGAGGTTCGGTATGGCAAAGCG
>CALKFY010000070.1 GCA_938084925.1 uncultured Pseudomonadales bacterium | reverse complement strand
GATACTCCTATAAGCAGTTGCTGCGGTGTAGGCTTGGGCCAAGGCGGTAGACCTCATTGGCAGTTTTGGGCTGAATCTGAACGTATTCAGGTTTTCAAAGATCAGCTAGTAGAGAACGGCGCCTTTTTGTTGAAATGGCTTGCTGTGGCTTACTTGTTGGAAGCCTTGTTGATCACCTATGTGCCGGCAGCCTTGATAGCACAAGTTGTTGGTGGCGAAGGTATCACACCGGTCATAACCAGTGCACTTGTAGGTATGCCCGCTTATCTAAACAGCTATGTAGCACCACCACTTGTGGCAGGCCTAATGGAGCAGGGTATGAGTGCCGCTTCGGGTATGGCCTTTATGTTGGCAGGTGCCATTAGCTCTATTCCTGCTATGACAGCCGTATGGAGTCTAGTAAAGCCAGGCGTATTTGCCGCCTACTTAGGTTTGGGCTTAGTTGGTGCTGTAAGCTTAGGCTTGGTATTTGGCAGTATTGTGTAGGTCCGACTTTAGTCCGACAAAGGCAGATGTAGGTCGGGTTGTAACCCGACCTACAAGTAACGCCTGGCCCACCATTTTTCTAATTCAATAACTAGCATGACCACTAGAGCCATGCCTAGCAGGCCACTCCATTCCATCAAACTGACCGGTTGAATATGTAATACATTCTGTAACCAGGGTGTGTACATGGCCCCAATGTGCAGTGCTTGAGCCAGTAAGGTGCCCCATACTAGCAACGGATTACGCCACAGTTTTTGCTGCCAAAAAGAGGCAGTCTCCGACATACTGTTGAGCACAATAACATTTTCGAACAATACGAATTGCAGCAACAAGAGATTACGTGCTGCGTCTATGCCATATTGCCAGTGTTCTACTAACCAATAAAACTCAATCAAGCTAATAACACCCATAGCAAAAGCCGTGATGCCAATGCGGCGCAGCATGCTGCGGTCAAAGATGGATTCCTTAGGGGGCCTAGGTGGTTGTTGTAATTCATTGCCTTCTGGCGGGTTAAAGGCGTGGGCCAAGTCTTGAATAATACTGGTAGCAAAGTTGAGCCATAGTAATTGGGTGGCAATCAAGGGTAAAGGCAGGCCCAAGGTAATAGCACCTAAGAACATGCCGACTTCGGCCATACTGGTAGCCAGCAAAAAATAGATGATTTTACGGATGTTGGCATAAACCAAGCGACCTTGTTTGATGCCTTCTACAATAGAAGCAAAGTTATCATCAGTGAGTATGATATCGGCACTTTCACGCGCTACATCGGTACCGCCTTTACCCATGGCGACGCCAACGTGGGCATGACGTAAGGCTGGAGCGTCATTGACGCCGTCACCGGTTACCGCAATAAATTCTCCGTTATCGATGAGATGATTAACAATGTCTAGCTTTTGGTGGGGTGCGACACGGGCGAATACCTTGCTGTTGGCAATGCGATCTTGTTTGTCTGCTGCAGCCAGTTGCGTCAATTGAGGTCCTGATAAGACCTCATCTTTATCGTGGGAAATGTGCAACTGCTCGGCAATGGCCAATGCTGTGGCAGGGTGGTCTCCCGTAACCATGACTACTTGAATGCCAGCAGTGTGGCACTGATCAATAGCTGGTTGGGCTTCAGGACGTAAAGGGTCACCCATACAAGTGAGACCAAGGTAGGTGAGTCCCTGTAATAGCGCAGGTGACAGCTCTTGCCCCTTCGGCACCTGTGCCCATGCAAAGGCGAGTACGCGCCACTGTTGCTGGCTTAAATCCTGTTCTTGTTGCTGTATCTGTTCAATTTGATTTGGGTGCAGGTCAGTTGTTTGTTGGTTTTCTTGCTGTATATGGCTGCACATGGGCAATATGGCTTCCAATGCTCCCTTCACAAACACTAAGTCTAAGTCTGTGTCTAAGTTAGCATGACGATGCATGCTGGCCGCATATTTGAGTTGTGGCTCATAAGGTAGACTGGATACCAATGGGTAATCTGAGCGTAACTGTTGATAGTTAAGGCCTGCAGCCTCGGTCATTTGTAACAGGGCACCATCTACAGCATCACCTTCTACAACTCGTCCATCTGGGGTGTCGACTAGTTCGCCTTCGTTAGCTAAGGTGGCGGCCTTGAGAAGCATTGCTTCGGGTCGCGCCTTCAGATAATCGACAGGATTGAGTTGTTGGCCATTGGCTAGATTAAGGTGCGCCACACTGAGAGCATTCTCGGTGAGGGTACCTGTTTTATCAGAAGCAATGATTGTGCATGAACCCAAAGCTTCAACGGCTGGCAGCTTGCGCACGATGACGTTGCGTTTTGCCATACGACGCATGCCGATAGCTAAAGCTACCGTGAGAGTCACAGGAAGCCCTTCTGGAATGGCCGCCACAGCAAGGCCAACCGCTAGCATAAATATGTGCTGCCACGGATGTCCTTGCACAAACAAGATAACGGCAATCAGAGCAATTAACACAGCCACAGCGGCGGCAACCTGCCAAGTGAAACGCTCCATGCGTTGGATCAGAGGTGATGACACGGCACTTGGCTGATTGATCTGCTGTGCAATACGACCAATTTGTGTGTCACTGGCTATGGCAACTACTAGACCTAGGCCGCGTCCTTCGGTGATTATGGTGCCGGCAAAGGCCATATTAACCTGGCCACTAATTGGTGTGTCGGCAGCTAAAATGGTCTCAGCATGCTTACTGATATGCAGGGATTCGCCAGTGAGCATAGCCTCATCAATAAGTAGGTTCTGACTGGAAAGTAGGCGTAGATCAGCGGGTACCTTGTCACCAGATTGTAGTAACACTATATCCCCGGGTACTAGATCCTGCGTGCTAATGGTGCAGGTTTTTTGATCACGTTTGACTCGGCAAGGAGCCAGCACCAATTTGTTAAGCGCTGAAGCTGAACGGTTGGCTGAGTATTCCTGAATGCTACCAATGACAGCATTTACTAGCAGTACAGCCATAATGAATATGGCCCCGGCGTGTTCTTCTAGAAGTACGGATACGCCTGCGGCGAACAGCAAAATAAATATAAGAGGGCTGCTGAATTGATGTAAAAACAGCTGCCATATTTGGATTGTTTTAGCTTCAGGTAATTTATTGGCACCAAATTTCGCTTGTCGGCTAGCTGCCTCTGCCTGACTCAAACCATCAAGATTAGAATTGAACTGCTCTTGGGTTTGCTCCGGGGTTAAGGTTTGTGCAGTAAAGGCGGTTGATTGCATAGAGATCCTTCCCTTGCATGCTAAAGAGACAAGCAGCGAATGCTAAACTTTTTGCTCTGGATCAGTGGCGGGTGCTGCCGGTACAGTTGAGCTCGGCAGAACATAAACTACTTCATGAGGCTTAAATAAATTCAGGCAGAAGATGACCAGAGGCCAACCAATAACAGCTAACAGGTAGGTACTGCCGGGGGTATGTTCGGGACGCAAAAAGAGGCTGGCACAGGTCAACAAAATAAGCAGAATACTGCCCATTTTTTGTGACTTGTTGAATACCAATGCCTCTTTCATGAGTGTCCTTTTAGTTCATTGTATAGCTAGCTGCGGCTGGCCAAATAACCGGCAGCGCCGATCATTAGTGAGCCTGCACTGCGGTTTAAGCCTTTCATTGCTCGCTCTGATTTGAACCAGTTACGCGCCTTAGATGCAAATATGGCAATCAACATAAGACCTGCTAGAAGTCCTACGAAAGTGAGCCCCGAAGCCAAAGCAATATCGGCGGCGGATAAGACAGTTAAGTCCATAAATGTCGGTAAGAAGGCAATATAAAACAGAATCACCTTAGGGTTTGAGGCCGAGATCAAGAAACCCTGCAAAAAGCCCATGCGCTTACTTTGTTGATCGCCACTGCTAGCACCTACGTCCAGGTTCACTGGTGCTGTCCACATCAAATAACCCAAATAAACTAAGTACATAGCGCCCACGATACGTACTACCATAAATACCTCACCCCAATGGGTGGCGATAGCAGCCAAACCAAAACAAGCTGCGATTAGATAGACAATGTCGCTAATAATCATACCCAGAGATAGGGCGAGGCAGGAGCGTGCACCGTGGAGTAGGGCACGTGCAAGGATCGCGAACACACCAGGCCCGGGTGTAATACCAAATATAAAAATAGCGGCTAGGAATGTCAGGGCGCTTTCAAAACTCATAGCACGGGGTTCAGAATAAAATAACTAGTCCTTTGATTCTAAGTCTAATGTCATCGCCATGCAATATGGCAAGCTAGAGCAATCGAGTTTCTACTGTAATCTTAGTTGCGGGTAGCGATAACGGCAGCAGCGCCCACCATTAGGCCACTGGCAGTACGGTTAAGTCTACGCATAGCTGGTTCGGACTGAAACCAAGTCCGTGCTTTGGCGGCAAATACGGCAATACTCATGAGGCCTAAGAATAAGCCTGTGGCAGTTAAACTTGCCACTAGGACCAGATCGGAGGCGGTGAGGGTTTCTAGGTTAATAAAGGTGGGTAAGAAGGCCACATAAAACAAAATCACCTTAGGGTTAGAAGATGAGATTAATAAACCTTGGAAAAAACCCTTACTAGGGCTAACTTTGGTATCTGTTGCTTGTAGGTTAATCGGCGTGACCCACATTTTGTAGCCAAGATAAAGCAGGTAGATAACACCTAAGATTCTGACTAGGGTGAATACCCCATTCCAATGCGTCGCTAAGGTAGCAAGGCCAACGCTGGCAGTGATTAAATAAGCTAACCCCACACAAATCATACCGGCAACGACAGAAAAGCAAGAACGATAGCCATGTATAAGGCCACGTGACAAGAGCGCGAAAACGCCAGGGCCTGGTGTGATACTAAAAATAAAAATGGCGATTAAATAAGATAGGGCGCTTTCTGGACTCATTGCTTGGCTCTCAATGCCTGTTCTCAATGTACGGCCCGACGAGTCTAGTTTGAAATAACTAGCTTGGCAATAATTTAGGTAGCAAGAAAGGTTTTACCGATTCAAATCAATAATTGACCATGTTTTTGGCATCAGTTGCCGCTTGAGCGTTTACATTGTGGGCACTAATTTTGTATGTTGTTCGGGTGCGAACGAAATTAAAAGGTTAGGCAAATGACAACAGATTACCAACTTATGTTAACTAGCTTGGAAGCATTGGCTGATAAAGGTATCGAGATAGAGCCCATTGTTGGTCAAGCATATCTAAATCTGCAGGATATAGATCATCAAGTTTATGAAGACGGTAATGCTTTGCAGTTGGAATATATGGTGACCAAGGTAGCCGAAATGATGTTGTTTTTTGCCGAAGGTAATCCCAGAACCGAAGAGCTTGGTTATTATGACGTACCATTTCATGATGATTTAGGTGTAACTGGACCTATGTATGAAGCCTACATGCAGGTATTTATACAAGTATTCGCAGAACAACTTGGTGATGCTTGGGATGCCGCCACGGCTGATGCTTGGCAACGTCAAAGTGATGCCATGTTAAAGGTGATCAAGCAACATTCAGAAGTTGCTTAATAGTTAGTAGTGGCTGGGTGTGACGCCGTAGTGGCGTTTGAAGGCGCGGCTAAAATGGCTTTCGTCAAAGAAACCAACCTCGGCCGCTATGTCCTTATGAGGATTATCGGTACGGCGTAGCAATTGACAAGCTTTTTCTAAGCGTAGCTGCAACAACCATGCGTGGGGTGTCATGCCTACAGACCTAGCGAAGCGTCGTAAGAACTGATAGCGACTTAAATCTAACAGGCCTGACAGATCGGCAAGATTAATTTTGTTATCTAATAAAGCTTGGCAGTAGTCGACTACTTTTTGTAGCTGCACCTTGTTGAGCTTACCATTATCGGCACAGGGTTTTAGCTGGTGTAATTGCTGGAAAATGGGCTGCAAAACCTGCATCAGTTGGGTTTCTGAGGCCATGTCATTTAAGCGCTGTTGTTGTCCTAACTGAGTATGTAATTGGATTAATTGACGAGCAAGTTTAGGGTCGTGTTGGCTGATACCCGGGCGGTGTAAGTCGATTTCGGCATCACAGATATCTATACCATAATCTATTAGTAATTCTGGCTCGATACGAATAGTTTTTAGTAGGTAGTCACCACCAGCTTGGCCTTCACCGTCGTGGATCTGCCCTGGTGGCATAATGGATACACTGCCATCGCCCAATAATAGACGGTTGCCGTTGAGGTTTTGCTTTTGCAGGCCCTTACTAATCACACCGATATGATAATCAAGGTGGTAATGGGGTTTAAAGGCAAACCCCTGATAATGGGCGTCACTAAGCATCAGGCCATTGGTGTCCTGTAAACGCTGATAGGTGATTTTATCCTGCGTCGCTGCCATAGTGGTCCACTTAAAGTTCGTGAAAGGTTACTTGTTATCCACTGCCAATTGACGCGTGGCATCAATAAAGCAGTCGATCTGCTCGGCTTGGTGAGCGAAGCTTGTGACTAAGCGAATAATGCCCTTGCCCCAACGATCATGATAGAAACCAAAACCCAAATCAAGCAAGCCCTGAATATAGTCGTCAGGTAGTTTACAGAATAAAATATTCGATTCCGTCTTGCCGAGCATACTCACACCTGAGATATCTGATAAGCCTTGCTGTAAACGGCTGGCCATGGCGTTCGCATGTTGGGCATTATGGAGCCACAAATCATCGCTTAAGTAGGCCTGCATTTGGGCGCTAAACAAACGCATTTTGGAAATTAAGTGGCCACTGCGTTTGCGCCTAAATGCCAGCTCCTGAGCTAAACTTTGATCAAACAACACAATGGCATCCACGCCAAGAGCCCCGTTTTTGGTGGCACCAAAGGACAAGGCTTTGACGCCTGCTTTCCAGGTCATCTCGGCCGGTGTACAAGCCAAACTTACTAGAGCATTGGCAAAGCGCGCACCGTCCATATGTAAGGCTAGGTTATGTGCTTCACAAACCGCACTGATGGCTTTTATTTCGGTTAAGCTATAAATACTGCCGCTTTCGGTAGCTTGTGAAATGCTGACGCAACTGGCTTGTACCGAGTGTACGTCACCACGCTTGATTTGCGCTTGCTGGGCCAAAGCTTGTGGATCAATTTTGCTGTTATCTCCAGACACACTGATTAGCTTAGCGCCGCTGGTAAAGAATTCCGGTGCGCCACATTCATCATTATTGACATGGCTTTCGGGGTGACAAAGCACGGCACCCCACGGCGGCGTCATGCAGGCTAAGCTTAGACAGTTAGCGGCGGTACCAGTAGGCACTAAAAACACACTCACTTTAGTTTCAAAGATGTCACACAATTGCTGTTCCACGCTGTGGCTATATTGATCACCGCCATATGGTAGTTCTAGCCCATTGCAAGCATCGATCATAGCTTGGGCGATAGCGGGTGATGCGCCCGCGGTATTGTCACTATGGAAGGCGCTAATGTGATTGCTGTTCATGTCTTGGTAGCCACTAATGAATTTGTAGTGATTATGCCAAATTCCACCGGCGAGCACTTGTAAAATATTGCAGTTTTCATTTTATTGAACCGTGCAAAGAGACGTGTTTAATGTAAACTAGCCTTCTTCTATTTATGCCACGGCCTTGTTCAAAGAAACTTTATGACCAATACATCATCTGCTCCACATCTTGAAATGAGCTTTAATCAGCTACCAAAAGTGATGTTTTCTGGTGCTCAGCCTACACGAGTGGCGCGGCCACAAACCTTGTTGCTGAATATGCCTTTGGCAGATGAATTGGGTATTGGTAAAGACTGGCTGCAAAGTGCCGAGGCCGAACAAGTATTGTCTGGCAATGATTCACTTGCAGGTTCTAGTAGTATTGCCACGGCCTACACAGGCCATCAATTTGGTCACCTGAATCCACGCTTAGGGGATGGCCGGGCACACCTATTGGGTGAACTAGTCACCCCTGCTGGTGCACGTGTAGATATACAGCTCAAAGGCTCAGGTGTCACACCTTATTCCCGTCAGGGCGACGGGCGCTCGCCTTTAGGCCCAGTAATACGAGAGTACCTAGTTAGCGA
This sequence comes from uncultured Pseudomonadales bacterium, assembly GCA_938084925.1. Lineage (GTDB taxonomy): Bacteria > Pseudomonadota > Gammaproteobacteria > Pseudomonadales > Balneatricaceae > Njordibacter. Next base: position 408 of record CALKFY010000070.1, on the reverse strand, counting down.
GGCCATGGCGGCCTTGGGTGTACCAACAAGTCGCAGCTTGGCTGCCATGGCTACAGGTGACAATGTTTGGCGACAACAGGGTGCAGAACCCGGCGCGGTACTGACCCGTATCGCCGATAGTCATATACGCGTTGGCAGTTTTCAATACGCCGCCATGCAAGGGCCAGAAGTCGTACAAGCCTTAGCCGATTATGTCAGTGACCGGCACTTTGCTGATATGTCAGCAAGTGACATGCCTTATCTCGATCTGCTGCAGGCCGTGATTGCTAAGCAGGCTAACTTGATCGCCCACTGGATGAGCATTGGTTTTATTCACGGCGTCATGAATACCGACAATATGTTGGTGTGTGGGCAAACCATTGATTATGGTCCCTGTGCCTTTATGGATGATTATTTTGCCCAACAGGT
>CALKFY010000069.1 GCA_938084925.1 uncultured Pseudomonadales bacterium | reverse complement strand
TCTCTGGCGTTGTTTCTTGCATAGTCTGCTGGGCTTCCACTAGTGCTAGATGCACTCGGTCTGGGGTAATTTCTTGATCTTGCTGGGCGTCACGGTACAACTGCTGCAAAACACGTTCAGCAGCACGGGCAGCGGCTTCATCGCCAGCTACAAAAAAACGGTTACCACGGTTGCTAATTTGCACCTGAAAACGGCTTTCAACCAGTTTCAAGTTATCGTTAAGATAACCTTGCAGGTTAGCAAGATGTTGAGGATTATCAGGCAATAAAACAAAACTAGTGCCAGATTGCGCGTCTGAGGATTGGGCTGCTGAGCCCATATCATCGGCGGACTGTGATTTTGGTGTGGACAAGTTTGGGTGGCCTTGGCTAAAGATTCAAGTAGTCGTGCTGTTATTGCGCCCTATTGCACCACGACTGTATCAAAGGGCGCAACCCCATCAAGCTCAGAAGTGACTAATTCGCCACTTAAAGAGTGAGGAAATGCCTGTCCAATGCGCACTTGGGCAAACTTACCGATCAAATCGAAATCATCACACTGGAAGTTAACCACGCGGTTGTTTTCTGTACGCCCCGATAGTTTACCCGGGTCTTTCTTAGAAAAACCACTCACCAACACCCACTGCAAGCTGCCTTCCATAGCGCGGCTAATATCAAAGGCTTGCTGGTCGATACGACGCTGCAAGATACCTAAGCGCAGCTTCTTGTCTTCGGCACTAGTGGCATCGGGTAGATCCGAAGCCGGTGTACCCGGGCGCTGGCTATAGACAAAGCTAAAGGACATATCAAAGCCAATATCGGCAATCAAATCCATAGTCGCTTTAAAATCGGCTTCGGTCTCGCCAGGGAAACCAATAATAAAGTCCGAAGAAAAACAAATATCCGGACGCAGCTTACGGATACGACGCAACTTGGACTTGTACTCCAAGCTGGTGTGGCCACGTTTCATGGCCATCAATATCTTGTCAGAACCGGACTGCACAGGCAGGTGTAAATGACTGACTAACTCAGGCACTTGGGCATAAACATCAATCAAGCTATCGCTAAATTCCACAGGGTGGCTGGTGGTAAAGCGAATGCGATCAATACCGTCGATGGCAGCCACCAAGGTAATCAGTTCTGCCAAATCCACTAAGTCGCCATCATCACTATCGCCTTGGTAGGCGTTAACATTTTGACCTAGCAGGTTCACTTCACGCACCCCCTGCTCGGCCAGTTGGCTCACTTCTAATAAAACGTCAGCCAAGGGACGACTGACTTCTTCGCCACGAGTGTAAGGCACAACGCAGAAGGTACAGTATTTGCTACAGCCTTCCATGATAGAAACAAAGGCTTCGGCGCCTTCCACCTTGGGGGCGGGCAAACGGTCAAACTTTTCAATTTCTGGAAAGCTCACATCAACAATGCCCACGGCACCAGCATCAGTGGCTTCAATCATCTCAGGTAAGCGATGCAAAGTTTGTGGACCAAAAATCATGTCAACAAAGGGCGCGCGCTTTTGAATGGCGGCGCCTTCTTGGCTCGCCACACAACCGCCTACACCGATCTTTAGGTTGGGGTTCTTTTCTTTTAACTTGCGCCAACGACCTAGCTGGTGGAACACCTTATCTTGGGCCTTTTCGCGAATCGAGCAAGTGTTTAACAGCAGAATATCCGCATCTTCCGGCGAGTCAGTCAATTCCATTGCGTGACTTTCACCCAGCAAGTCGGCCATGCGTGACGAATCGTATTCGTTCATCTGACAACCGTGGGTTTTGATAAAGAGTTTCTTGCTCATGGGCGCACCTATATTTTGGACGCCACATTATACCTCAAGGCATCTATAACAGGGAATGACCAACGCCATTGCCTCGTTACAAATATAAGCCTGTTAGCCACAGGCTAGCATTGAGACTAAAAAAGGCCAAAATAGTCGCCGGAACAACAATGGCAGCCGCTTCGCTACCCAAGCCAAAACGGGAGGCAATAATAGGAAAGATACCAAACATAGAAGCGCTGGCAATAACGATACCAATTGACATCATGGTGGCATCAATGGTGCCCACCAAGACAAAAGCCAAAGTCACTAATAATGGGTGCATAACTAATTTGGCAGGAATAACGATCATCACCGGCTTTAACATGTTGCCCATCGGCACCCCCACCAGCATGCCACCCAAAGCAACCAACGCCACACCACTTACCGTCACTGCCAGCATATCAACAATTCTGGACAGCACATCGGGTACGGGAATATTCAACAAGGACACGATAGCACCAAGTACGATGGCAATAATAATCGGGTTACGTATCAATGGCGTGAAGCTATCTACAACCTTTTGCGTAAAGGACTTATGGGCTTGACCACTGGATTCTGCCAAGATCATACTCAGTGGCAAAATGATAAAGGTCTCTACCATCACCATCAGGGCCACAGGGGTAACAATAGCCTGGGGGCCATATACTAGGGTCAAAATAGGCAAGCCCACCATCAAGGTATTAGACAGACTGCTACCTAGCCCCCACATAGCACAACGCTTGCCATTTTCCTTCAATACCAAGCGTGCAAAACTATAAACAATAAAATAAGAGGCCAATGAGCCAGCGCCATAAGCCAAAAAGAAATCTGCCTGAAACAACTCAGACATAGGCTTGGCACTGATAGAACGAAACAGAATGGCCGGCAAGGCAAAATTGACGGCAAAAGCCGCCAAGGCCTTATTGGATCCCGCCGGTAAAATTTCTTTTTTGGTTGCCAAAAAACCCATCGCAACAAGAATAAAAATGGGCAAGGTAACGCTAAGGACTTGTAAGAGTTCGTTCATGTAGCTGTCGACACGGAGAATTTAGTTAACTTGTGAATTATTACATAAGTAACTAAATTTGCCTAGATCACTAAACTTAACAAGACCAACACCGCCCTACCAAATGGCCGGTTTCTTAATAATTGGCAACCAGCCAATGGCGACACCAGCTGGGCCAATCGCCTCTATGCCATAGGTATAGGAAAACTCCAATTGCCAAAACACCGCCCACAACCAAGTAGCCCCAAGGGTAAACCCCAGACCAATCAGTAACCAATAGGCAAGACGCAAAGACATAGATCAGAAATCCTTTTAGACAGTTAAAACCTTATCGGCCAAAGTCATAAAAAATTTAGAGAACTAGACAATAAATGCTTTGTTCGTCAACAACCTAGATAAGCGCCAAAATACGCAAAATTTGTCTAGAGAGCACCTCATGAATACGATGCAACAAGCCTTACAACACCTACTCACCTTTGCCCAGCAAGAGTTTGCTGCCAGTCCCAGTAGCTTAGGCCCACGCACTGCTAACTACCTTGCCAACCTAGCCAACATAAGTGCCACACCGGCTTTAAATGCTAGCAATAGCACACAGGTGCCTTTGGCTAACAGCCTCACGGGCATTGACGACCCGCGACTGTGCCAAACCTTGACGCTACTCTTGCCAAAGCTAGCTTGGGTGACGCAAGGGGATTTTAAGACGAGTGACAGAATTGATCGCGCCTATTTTGAACTAATTGGCGGTCCAGATGCCTTGATTCAGCACCCCGAATTTCGCATGGGACTCTACTGGCAAGAAGCCAATAGCCTGTACCCAAGCCACCGCCATAACGCCTTAGAATTGTATTATATTTTATCGGGTACAGCCTTGTGGCAGAGGGGCCAGGGGGAATATAAACCACAGCCTCCGGGCAATAGCTTTGATCATTTAGATCGCCTCGATCACTCAACCAAAACCACCAGTGAGGACTTACTAACCTTGTGGGCTTGGCATGGTGATATTACTTGGGATAGCTATAGTATGGACGCTGCTTAAAGACACGGGGTTAGCCCATACCCAACCACTGCAAGCCCCAAAAGACCAGCAACCCTACTAGCATGGTACGAAAGATACTCTTGTAATACCAAGCAACTAGGCTTGCCATTAACGCCGCCCATAACTGTGGGTTTTGCTGCAGGGGCAACCACTCACCACCGGGTGTGAGCACGGCGGGAGCGATAATGGCCGACAACACCGCCGCGGGCACATAATACAACCCCTTCTCCACAATGCGCGGAAACTTAATACGCCCATAAGCTTCAACAAACACGGCACGCAAGAAGAAATTCATCAGGCTGGCAAGGACAATAATCGTCCACAAGTAAGTGCTACTCATCTTCGACTCCTGCGTAGTGATCGATTAACAAGCCTGCGGCAATACCGCCACAAGCACCCAGCATCAAACCCAAGTTATAGGGCAAGCCTTGCCCCAACATAGTGACAATGGCGGCAACCAAAGCCGCGCCTACAACATCTTTACCGCGTAAAATGGGCAACAAGATAGATATAAAGGTCAGGGGTATAAAAAACTCAAGGGACCAGGTATTGGGTATAGCCTCACCTAAAGTGGCACCCAGCAATACAGCAAATAGCCAAATCACCCATACGGCAATACTGGTACCAACAAAGTAACTGTAGGCCAGCTCTGGGGCCATATTCGCGCGGTAGTTCACAATGCTTAAATTAAACGATTGGTCCGTTAAGGCATACAACAAAGGCAAGCGCTGTATGCGAGGCACGCCCTGTAAATAAGGTGCAATGGCAGCGCTATACAAACCAAAGCGCAAGCCAATCAACAAGGTGGTCAGTAACACCACCAATAGCACGGCGCCGTCTGCCATCAACTGCAAACTAGCGATCTGCGCAGCGCCAGCATAGTAGCCCATACTCATGGCAAGTGTAGCCAGCAAGCTCATATCCATATCACGAGCAGTGACACCAATAATGGCACCAAAGGGCACGATACCCGGTGCCATCGCCATTATGGTACGCACACCAGACCAAAAGGCATGACGTGGATTGTTAAATTGTTTTGTCACTTAAACAGCTACTCCAGCTTGCAAGCCTTCCAATATGGCTTCTTCTGCCGTGCGTGGCGTCAGGCAATCACCAATCAAAATACTGTTTTCCGTTGCCAAATGGTCAACTGATGTATGCCCCATACAAAGCACCATGCCATCTACCTGCTCTACCAACCGTGTGGCATCGTTGCCCGTTTGTTGACCGTATACAATGTCATCATCGTAACCAAAGACACGAAAGTTGGGCAGTATTTCTACCTGCAAATCAT
>CALKFY010000068.1 GCA_938084925.1 uncultured Pseudomonadales bacterium | reverse complement strand
ACGGCGCTAGCATCCTGACGAAAACCGTCTGAATTATTGATAATGTCGGCAGGAGTGCTGTAAACCTCGCAAAACTCTTCAAAAGCTTCACGAATTTCACCCATGCGAATCTGAACATCAATGGCGATGTCAGCCAGATTTTTATCTTTGGACATGGCCATAGGCAGATACAGTTGCTGGTCTTCCTCTTGCAGGTGCTGACTCACCTTTTCGCCAATACGTACCAGTAAAACAATGATATTTGGGGCATGATCTTCCACGCCTAGCTTTATCATTTGACGTAGTTGTTGTACTAGGTCATGTATTTCACGGTGATCTTGACGAAAGTGTTCGGTGTTCATAACCAACCTTAAGAGGTATACCCAATGGCTTTCATAGCCGTGGGGTATAGGTTTTGGTTTTCGGCTTTGATACGCTCAAATAAGGCTTGGAACACCATGTTAGCGTCGCTTCTAAATCCTTCGCTGTCATTTTTGATAAGTTCAGCTGAAGCATATTTGTTGGCAAAACTTTGGTAAACCACCAGCAATTGCCCCATATCCATTTGGTACTTGCTGGCAAGTTCTCTAACGGTTGGGTCGCTGTTTTTTAACAGTGCTGGATAAATATTGGCGTCTTCAATACTTAGGTGCAGGCGAATATCAGCAGTAACTGTATGCAAGGCATCGGAGATGGCGTCTGCATTGTTGGGGATACCTTGAGACACCAATGTACGCAGATATTTGACCTGCTCAAGTATGCTGGCATGGTCGTCGTATAGGCTTTTAAAATCCACTTTGGCTGTGCTCCGGTACTGCTCTGCCATTTAAAAGTCTGCTAAGCAAAAAAGATTGCGAGTATGCAATTTTGTAAAGCAGGCGTAATACTTAACTGAATACTAACATGGCGAAATGCCGTTGTCAGGGCGTTGATTGCATTGATTGCAACCAATAATCAAGAATCGAATTGTGGCGGCGCCCTTTACGGGTGACGATAGCAAAACTGGTGGCAAAAAAACACTCCTTTGGTGCGAGTGCACGCATACGACCTTGATCTATCCATTGTTGCGCAAAGTGTAGAGGCAAATAGCCAATGTATGCGCCCGTGAGAATTAAGAAGGCAACGCCTTCTCTATCGGTGGCGGTGGCCGTGGCATTGAGACTTTGATAGTGCTTCTTTATGTCGGCACTTTGTACGTATGCAGGAGCAACTGCGTCGTATTTGCTAATTGAAGTGCCAAGTATTATGTCTTCAGCTGCAGTAAACAGAGGGTGGTCATTACTGCAGTACAGCTGAGATTCTTCACTGTACAAAGGTAGGTAATCTAATTCAGGTAGTCGGTGGTTATCCGTAATGACACCTGCATGCAGGTGGCCATCCAAGATGCCTTGCTCAATGCGCTTTGAAGGAATCATGCTGATATTGATTTGCACCTGTGGTCCCTGTTGTTTTAGTTGTCCTAGACTATTGGTAATGTCCATATGGGGCATGGTGACCAGGTTGTCAGTAATGCCAATATTAAATTCACCTTGCAGTTGATCGTGCAAGCTATTCACATCTGTACGAAATGACTCGATAGCGGTAAATAACTGCAGGGCTGATTGATAAACCTGATCGCCTTCTTCGGTAACCGAAAAGCCAGCGCGCCCACGTAAACATAAGCGCAGGTTAAGGCGTGTTTCAAGGTCACTAATAGCCATACTGATAGCGGCACGACTGATGCCTAGGTTGACTTCAGCAGCAGCAAAACCTCCGGCTTCTACCACGGTTTTGTAGATGCGTAATAAGCGTAAATCGGCATCTGCTAAACGTTTTAGGGGAGCATTGCGCATAATGGGATATAACTACTCTTTTGAGGGTTATTTACTAGTTATTCTTATTGTTAACTAATAAGTTATATAAAGTTAAATAATATCATATTTATATTAATTTAAAACAAGGCCAGAATGTGGCGGTTAATTAGCCCTTTTGGAGGAGAAAGGTATGGCTTTTGAAGATCTAACCGGTGGTTTGACTCAAGACGAACTACAAGCTCATTGGATGCCCTTTACGGCAAACCGCCAGTTTAAGAAAGATCCGCGTATGATCCTTGCTGCCGATGGCAAATACTACACGGATGCCCAAGGTCGGCAAATATTTGATGGCCTATCTGGTTTGTGGACTTGTGGTTTAGGCCACGGGCGTCCTGAAATTGCCGACGCTATCTCTAATCAAGCACGGCAATTGGATTACTCTCCAGGCTTTCAATTTGGTCAACCTAAGTCATTTGAATTGGCCAATAAGATTGTTGAATTTATGCCAGAAGGTCTTAACCGAGTGTTCTTCACCGGTTCTGGTTCTGAAGCGGTTGATACGGCTTTGAAAATTGCCCGTGCCTACTGGCGTAAAAAGGGCCAAGGCGGTAAAACTCGCCTAGTCGGTCGCTCTAAGGGTTACCACGGTGTTAACTTTGGTGGTATTAGCGTGGGTGGCTTAAGCCCTAACCGCGCCCTTTACGGTCAAGGTATCGACGCCATTCACTTACCGCACACTATGTTGCCAGAAAACACCTTTACCCAAGGTATGCCAGCGACGGGTGCACATTTAGCGAACGATCTAGAACAGCAAATTATGATGCACGATGCTAGTAATATAGCTGCTGTGATTGTCGAACCAATGGCTGGCTCTGCCGGTGTTATCCCACCGCCAGTAGGTTATTTGAAGCGTTTACGTGAGATTTGTGATCAACATGATATCTTGTTGATCTTTGATGAAGTGATTACTGGTTTTGGCCGTATGGGTAGCAACACAGGTGCGGCTGAGTTTGGTGTAGTACCAGACCTAATGACAACTGCTAAGCAATTGACCAACGGCGTTATCCCAATGGGTGCTGTGATTGCTAAGCAAGCAATCTACGATACCTTCATGGAAGCAGGCGGCCCAGAATACATGTTGGAATTACCACATGGTTATACTTATTCCGCTCATCCAATTGCTTGTGCAGCAGGTTTGGCAGCCTTGGATCTGTTGCAAAAAGAGCAGCTAGTGGAGCGTGTTAAGTCTATGGCGCCTAAGTTTGAAAAGGCTATTCATAGCTTGAAAGGTACCCAGTATGTTGCGGATATACGCAACTATGGATTGGCAGCAGGTTTGACTATTGAAGCCGCGACAGGGGAACCCGCTTTGCGGCCTTATCAAATTGCCATGAAGTGTTGGGAAAAAGGTTTTTACGTGCGTTACGGTGGTGATACTATTCAGTTAGGTTTACCGTTTACCGTAGAAGACACAGAAATTGAGAGCCTAGTTAACGCGCTAGGTGATTCCATTAAAGAATTAGATTAATCGTAATCGGGATCAGACCTGAGGTCAGACCCCATATGACAGACAAAGGAAATTAGCATGCAAGTCGTAGGACATATGATCAATGGCGCTAACAGCCATAACGAAAACGACCCAACTCAGGACGTATTTAATCCCGCTACGGGAGAAGTCACTAAGCAGGTTTCTTTGGCTAGCAAGGCTACCGTAGAAGAAGCTATTGCTGCCGCTGACGCAGCCTTTCCAGAGTGGCGTAATACGCCGCCAATGAAGCGTGCGCGTGTGATGTTCCGCTTCAAGGAACTATTAGAAGAAAATGCTGAGAAAATCTGTGCGTTGTTAACTGACGAACACGGTAAGGTTTTAGACGATGCAATGGGTGAATTGACCCGTGGTATTGAAGTGGTGGAATTCGCCTGTGGCGCACCGCAAATGTTGAAAGGCGAGCACAGCAAAAACGTTGGCCCAGCTATCGACAGCTGGTCTGAGCATCAGGCTCTAGGTGTGGTTGCTGGTATTACGCCATTTAACTTCCCGGCCATGGTGCCTATGTGGATGTTCCCCATGGCATTAGTATGCGGTAACACCTTTGTGTTGAAGCCTTCTGAACGTGACCCATCTGCACCTATGTTGATTGGTCAGTTGTTACAAGAAGCTGGTTTGCCAAAGGGTGTTTTCAACATTGTTAACGGTGACAAGACTGCCGTAGACACGATTTTAGAAGACAAGCGCGTACAAGCTGTAAGCTTTGTTGGTTCAACGCCAATTGCAGAATACATCTACAGCAAGGGCACCGCCAATGGCAAGCGTGTACAAGCACTAGGTGGTGCTAAGAACCACGCCATCATCATGCCGGATGCCGACATGGATAACGCTGTAAACGCACTTATGGGCGCTGCTTACGGCTCCTGTGGTGAACGTTGCATGGCGATCTCTGTGGTTGTTTGTGTAGGTGATGAAGCCGCTGATGAATTGGTTGCTAAGCTAAAGCCACAAGTTGAAGGCTTGAAGATTGGTAACGGTACAGACACTACTAACGAAATGGGTCCAGTTATCACTAAGATGGCGCAAGAACGTATCAAGGGTTTGATCACCCAAGGTGCAGAGCAGGGTGCTAACTTGGTTGTTGATGGTCGTGATCTAGTGGTAGATGGCCACGAAAATGGTTACTTTGTTGGTGGTACCTTGTTCGATAACGTAACCCAAGACATGGTGGTTTACCAGGAAGAAATCTTTGGCCCAGTATTGTGTGTGGTGCGTGTAGACACCATGCAAGAAGCCATGAAGATGATCGATGATCATGAGTTTGGTAATGGTACCTGTTTGTTCACCCGTGATGGTGAAGCTGCACGTTACTTCTCTGATAACATCAAGGTCGGCATGGTTGGTATCAACGTACCACTACCAGTGCCTGTTGCCTATCACAGCTTTGGTGGTTGGAAGCGTTCTTTGTTTGGTGACTTGAGTGCGCACGGTCCAGACGCTATCCGCTTCTATACACGTCGCAAGACTGTAACCCAACGCTGGCCTTCCAGTGGTGTGCGCGAAGGCAAGCAGTTCGCTTTCCCAAGCTAAATAATAAATGGGATTGTCGGGGTCAGACCTCAGGTCTGACCCCACCTAACTTAAGCTGTTTTTTTACGATTAACCAGCTTGCTAACCCATACCCAAATCGCAGCGGGTACCAAAGTCATGGCACTAATCTTCACTAGTGGCAATATATAAATTAATACCCCAATGCCTTCTGGGCCTTCCCCACCTTCGCGCTCTCTTTCACCATCATGATCGCCACCAAAACCATTTTCATTGATATCTATGGCGTAGTCAGTAAATTCAAAGCCCCACATAGCTAATCCTGTAATGACAGTAATTGCCAATAGGATGCCAAAACGCTTGCCAAAATCTTCTGCTAAATAATTCATTTTTAACTCTTTAATCTGTCGTTATACGTGGCTATTAGTAGGCGCGATTACTTACGCATTTTCTTGGTGGCCTTCTTAATCCAGTCCCAGTGAAGGGCTAGGTGAATGCCTAACATTGGTAGAATCCAGTTACTGGAGTCGTGGTGCAATTTCTGCCAGAAAGGTAGCACTTCTAGGTCAATGCCAAGTTGTACAAAGATCACTTCAGAAGCCAAGAAACCAGAGAAGGTTACAAAGATCATCATAAAGTAGAGTGCGGCGTCCCAAATGATATTGAAACGGTCACTAGCTTTCAATTTTTGTACAAAGGTCGCGGGCAGGTTTTTCATCCAATCCCAATGCAAAATTAGGTGAATAACGAAGGGGACAACAAATACAACACTAGCCCATTCGTGAATAGCTAAACCGGTGGACTGAGGAATAGAAACAATAACGAAACTAACCAGTAGTACTAGATCCCATACCCAGCGGGTTTTGATCATGCTGTACTGCCAGCCACTTTTGTTTTTCTCTGTACTGCTAGGGGTTGCTGCTGTGGTCATAAAGTAATACTCAGGTTTTACGTGGGGTTATTTCAACTTGGGCGCTATTAAATGCCAATTTGGCGTGCTTTGCGAGTCTCTTTTCCTAGCTTTACTCGTCTTTACGGAGTTTGACAGTTAGTTGTTTGAATATTCATTTGCTCGACCCTGCCACGACAAGTGTTAGAATACTCTCGAATAGATCAAGGAGTTCTTTATGCGTTACCGTCACACTATGATTCGAGTTACTGATTTGGCTGCATCGTTAGATTTCTGGTGCAACAAGTTAGGTATGGAGCAAATTCGCCGCAACGACTATGAAACGGGACGTTTTAGCTTGGTGTTTTTGGCGGCTCCAGCTGATGCCGAGCGTGCTAAAACCGAACGAGCACCAGAACTGGAGCTAACCTATAACTGGGATGGTGAAGACGAACCCCTTGCTACGGGGCGCAGCTGGGGGCATGTAGCTTACAACGTTGATGATATTTATACGCTTTGTCAGCAACTAGTGGATGCTGGAGTCACCATTAACCGCCCTCCACGAGACGGTTACATGGCATTTGTTAAGTCACCAGACGGTGTTTCTGTAGAATTGATCCAAGAAAATGGCCCTTTAGTGCCAAAAGAACCTTGGGCTTCTATGGCAAATATTGGTACCTGGTAGCCTTAGGTAGGCAGCAGCGTTATAAACGATATCCGCAACGTACAATAGTCTTGAGTTTTTCTGGGGCTGTACGGCGTGGGTCGCTAAGGTATATCTCGTGATGTTTACCGTGTAGCTGGCCACCAAGTTCAGCAACCCGCTCATGTAGGCGATTCACATCTGGGCCCACCTGATCATAAGGGCCGACATGCATCACTTGCACACAGCTGCCTTCGTGCATGGTTTCTAAACGAATGGCATCAATCATGGTAGGGTTTTTCTTTGCTTTAAGCTGCTCTCTAGCTGCTTCAAAGTCGGCCTGGGTGGCCTTAGGCGTCATGATCATCATGGTCCATTGCCATTCATCATAGCGCTTGTCTGGAAAAGCGCTCCAATCCTCTGCCCAAGCTAGCATTTCCATGGGCATGACCACACTGTCAAAAGGCTCTGCTGCTGCCTTGAGCATGAACTTTAAGGTGTAGGCCGTGCCGTATAGGGTTTCAATGGCGTCCATAAACATCTGATCTTGGGGGCTACCGTGGCCGTCAACCATTAAATACTGTAATGGCTCTACATCAACTTCAACGATCTTTTTAGCGCTGGCTTTGTAGAGGTGAGATAGTTGTTTTTTGTAATCAATCTTGTCCATGCTCAGACTCCATTATGCTATTATGAGCGCAGTGTATCATAGCAATATTTATAGGAGTTGATATGGGTCTTTTATCCGGCCTTAAGAAGCTATTTATTGGTAACGGTGTGCCTAGAGCCGCCGCCGTTGCCGACAGTGAACAACATGAACATAAGGATTTTCAAATTGAAACTAAGCCAAGCAAGGTAGACGGTGGCTTTCGTGTCTCTGGCGTGATTCGTAAAGACGGTAAAGAGCATCAGTTTATTCGTGCTGATCTTGCCTATAGTATGAAAGATGCCCATGAGCTAACTTTGTTTAAGGCTAAGCAGAGCATTGATCAAATGGGTGACCGAATTTTCGGTTAGTAAATATAGATCATGGCGTACGACGAAGGCACAGCGCAAAGGGTGAGGGAGTATTTTGAAGATCACCCTTATGCTCACGAAAAGAAAATGTTCGGTGGCATAGCCTTTATGCTGTCCGGCAATATGTGTGTGGGTGTGTTGCAAGATGGTATCGTCGTACGTGTTGGGCTACCCAGTTATGAACAAGCCCTACAAGAAGCCTATGCTCGAGAATTTGATTTTACCGGTCGGCCAATGAAAGGGTGGGTGTTTATTGCTTCCGAAGGCTTGGCTGAAGATGCTGAATTACATGCTTGGATAGCCCGTGGCGAGGCCTTCGCCGGTGCTCTAGAGCCTAAGTGGTAACGAGTTAGTTCAACTGCAAGGGGGCTATGCGGCTCATATCTTGCGTCTCAATAATCTCATGTAATTCATCTGCTAAGGCACTTGATAGGTCAGCGGCACGCCGCCAAGCGGTTTGGCGAGTTTGGTCATCGTAAACCCTAAAATCATCCCGTTCGGGAATCTGCCCATTCTTTAAACGCGACAGGAACTCGTCACTTGGCGTAATGAGTAATACCTTGCTATAGCTGTTTGCTGTAGGTGGCCGCTGTAGTTTTTTATCAAACCAGCCAGCACGTGGGCTACTTGTAAAGTGAGGGTAGAGTACTAGTGGCTTGTCTTCTCTATTTTCAGTTTGTAGTTGTAAATCAAAGTGATAATCCACTAGGCCACCGTCAAGATGGCTACCTGGTGCTCCGGCTATATTTTGGCGTAGGGGCGAAAACAAGGGGATGGTGCCGCTGGCTAACAAAGAATCATAGAGATTGGCTGATGTTAGGGTATGGTAATGGGTTGGTAATTCATAAGGGTCGTGGATTTTTAACTGGCTGTCAGATGGCCCAAAACAAGCACGTGAATACAGATGTTTCAAGTACTTTCTGCCTAGTCGATTGGTTGCCATAGATGCCAATAGGTTAGCTAACTGAGGTAGGTGCCCGGGTAGGCTGCCTAAACCATGGCATTGTGCGGTTATCCAATGGGGGCGCATAAATTGGCTGTTAAGAATTTCTTCTTCTTTGCCGATAATGATCGTATCGAGAATCTGTTTTACTGAGTTATCACGCTCTAGTTGTCTTGGGCGAGGGCCGCTATAGGTAGTGTCGATATATTGTTTGGCAAACTCATCAATAGCATTGCTAGCATCAGTGCGGGCGTAGCAGGCCAAACGAAATGCACCCGCAGATGTACCCAAGCCATTAATGCCTAACATAGCTTGGCGATGTTGCTGACATAGGTATTTATCTAGCCCCGCTAGCACTAGCCACTTGGGGCCACCGCTAGCGGCTAACATATAGCCAAAGTCGGCCATGTTTAAGCCATTATTTTGGATATGCATAAGGGCCTCAGGCCCTGCTTGTAACTGCAGTAAGGAAGTGCTCATTTCTTGTTTTCGATTAACTCTTGGGGTTCGATATAAAGTCTGCTTTTATGATAGTCTTAAATTGTAGTAAAACCTCTTGCCAACACAAGTATAAAACTAGGGAGTCTGATTTTGGATCAAACACGTATTTTGGTAATCGATGACGATCCAAGTTTACTTGAAGCCTACAAGGACATCTTACAGGGTCAGTCGGCCTTGGAGCAGGTGGACCCGAATAGTTTTTTTGCTGAGACCGAGACGGTTAATACGCAAAAAGGGTTTGATTTTACGGTAGCTAGCCAGGGGCAAGAAGGCCATCAGCTAGCGCGCCAAGCTTTGGCTGAAGAGCGCCCCTATGCCGTTGCCTTTATCGATATGCGCATGCCACCCGGTTGGGATGGCCTTGCTACCGCCAAGGCTTTACGTAACCTAGACCCTAATATCTATTTGGTTATAGTCAGTGCCTATTCTGACCACAGTGTGGATGATATTCATCATGCCCTGGAATATGACACCCTGTTTTTGCGCAAGCCATTTATGGCGGAAGAAATTTATCAAATGGCTCGCAACCTAACTCAAGGTTGGGTGCGTGATCGTCAATTGGAAGACGAAACCAAGCGTCGTATTAGTCTAGAAAAACGTTCTGAATATTTAGCTTATCAAGCAGGTATGGCGTCCGAAAGTGATGTGGTTTTACGTTACGTTGCCGATCATATAGAACGGGTACGCATTATTCTCGATCAACTCACCAATGCTAGCGCCTTAGCCCCAATTAGCCAAGGTATGGAAGACCATATGCTTGGCTTGGAGCATGATTTCCCTGGCGCGAGTGAATTGCATCAACACCTGATGGCCATGCGTTCTTTGCATGTGCAGGCACAAGAGTTGGAAAGCCAAACTATCAAGCAACCCTTATCTAAGCTTCAAGAAGAAGTAGAACTGATTGCTGCAACCTTATCCAAGCAGCATGCCGAGTTTGGTATTCATGATACCGCCAGTAACTTTAATTTAAGTGAACTGATTGGCGATTTACTCACGGTGCATACGGAAAAACTACTCGAATATAATTTGGTATTTGATCAACAACACCGTGATCACGGGCAGTTTTTTTTGCCGCGCAATCAGGTGTTGCAAGCTATGTACCATTTGATTGTTAATGCCGTCACCGCCATAACTGCTAGGGAAGAGCAGAGTGATACGTTTAACGCCGTGAAAGATGGCAAAATTGGCATTGAGATAGAACCCAATGCCCTTGGCGCTAGCGTGATTGTCACGGACAATGGTATTGGCTTTACCGAAGCCCAGCTGCTTCAGCAACAAAAAGCTTTGGCTTCGCGCGATGTTAATGCGGGATTAGACTTATATAGTGCGGCTAACTTTGTTGCTGGTGTAGGTGGCGATCTACAGGTAACCAGTACTGGCAGCAAGCAAGGTGCGGTCTACACCCTCACACTACCATTACGTGCACGCTTATAGTTTGTGCAAGCCACACTCGCGGCCAAACTGGGCCTTTACTGGGTCAAAGTAGCGTTGCTCATCGGCGATTTGATGGCGCTGCAAATAGGCTTGTAGGTCATCTTCCTGCCAATAAATAAAAGGTGCCAGTTTAATTACACCATTGGCACCTTCATGCACCGGAGGCAAGCCGGCGCGATGATCCGATTGCTGTTGACGGATACTGGAAACCCACATATCCGGTTGTAGTTCTGTTAGGGCTTGTTTGAAGGGTGTGATTTTAAAGTTTTTCGAAAACTCGCCATGGCGTTCATCTTCGATAGTTGGGATGCCGCCTCGCGTGGCGTCCCAAAATGCAGCGCTGGTTGTGGGGGTGTAAATTTGTAAATTGAGGTTGAGCGCCTTGGTCAAGGTTTCTGCGTGACGATAGGTGGCTGGTAGGTTATAGCCTGAGTCCACCCAGATCACGGGGATGTCGGGGATTACTTGCGTGACCATGTGCAGTAACACACCAGATTGTGGACCAAAACTGGTGGTTACAATAGGGCGCTGGGCTTGCTCCAAAGCGAGTTGTAAAAACTTGAGGCTAGCTGCCTCTATGGCCTTATTAACAGTGAGGATGTCAGACAAAGGCTGTATATCAGAAAGTAGGTTAGGTTGAACTTTGGACATGCTGGACTCATTGGTTATCTTAAACTGGCACCATTATCCAATGAAACGCTTGCTCCTTGAAGTAATAAATAATTAAATTAATATTCCATTAAGATATATGCGGTAGATGTGAATAGTGATATAGGTGATATTTAATGAAAGATGCACACATTACAGTCCATAAACTTGACTACCAAGATTCGGTTCAAGTTAAGCAGTTAATAGACTTGCTTGATGCCTATGCCTGCGATCCTATGGGCGGCGGCGAGCCGCTAGCGGATGGGGTGAAAGCCAAATTATCTAAAGATCTTGTCAAGCAGACGAACATGTTTAGTTTAGTGGTGTATGTCGACAATATACCAGCGGGACTGTGTAATTGTGTCTGGGGTTATTCTACTTTTGCGGCTAAACCTTTGGTGAATATCCATGATTTAGCCGTCTTGGAAAAATACCGAGGTTTAGGTTTAAGTCAGCAACTGCTGCGCACTGTGGAAAGGCAAGTGAAGGAAGCTGGTGGGGTCAAAATAACCTTGGAAGTGTTGGCCAATAATAGGGTTGCTCAAAAGGCTTATAGGAGTTTCGGATTTGCGCCATATGAGTTGGCGGATGGTGCTGGAAGGGCAGAATTCTGGCAGTATTACGTGCATTAACCTAATAGCCTTTTTAAGACACAAGGGACCCTATGAAATTATCAGCTTTTGGCAATAAATTTGGCGCAAGCTCCGGTATTCAAATATTAATGGATGACATAGGTGACGCCCTAGCTAGCGGTCGTGACATGATCATGATGGGGGGTGGCAACCCAGCGGCTATTCCTGCAGTA
The DNA here is from genome assembly GCA_938084925.1 of uncultured Pseudomonadales bacterium. Lineage (GTDB taxonomy): Bacteria > Pseudomonadota > Gammaproteobacteria > Pseudomonadales > Balneatricaceae > Njordibacter. The sequence continues at coordinate 1,565 of CALKFY010000068.1, read as the reverse complement.
GAAGACCTGTTTCAAACGCGTATGCTGCAGCTAGCCCAAGACCCGCAACAACTCGGGCAAATGTTGGGTAGTTATGACCCGCCGCAGGGCAACACCGCCTTGCTTACAGATCTGGCGCGTCTATTTCGTAGGCAACTAGGTTGGCAGGTGAGTGAACGCAACATTGCCCTCACCAATGGCAGCCAATCCGGATTTTTTATGTTGTTTAATATGTTTGCCGGTGACTTTGATGATGGCAGCCGCAAGCAAATTCAGCTGCCCATTGCACCAGAATATATTGGTTACAGCGATGCCGGTTTAAGTGCCGATTTCTTTCATGCTGCGCATCCTCAAATAGACATATTGAATAACCGAGAATTTAAGTATCGGGTGCAGTTTGATGATATTAAAATTGGCACTAATACGGGTGCTATTTGTGTCTCTAGGCCAACTAACCCTACCGGTAATGTTATTACTGATGAGGAGGTTGAACAACTAGATGCTTTAGCCCGAGCTAACAATGTGCCGTTGATGATAGACGGCGCTTATGGCGTGCCTTTCCCTGGTTTAATCTATACCCAAGCTACGCCGTTTTGGAATGACAACACCATTGTTTGTTTAAGCCTTTCCAAGCTTGGTTTGCCTGGGGTACGAACAGGCGTGATTGTTGCTAGTGAAGAAGTGATTCAAGCGGTGTCACGTATTAATGCCATCATTAACTTAGCCAGTGGTAGCTTTGGTGCTGCTCTGGTGCAGGATATGGTGGCTACGGGTGAAATTATTGACCTAAGCAATCAAGTTGTACGCCCTTATTACGAAGACGTGCTGGCCTTTACACAACAGTGTTTACATAAGGCAATGGGTTCTGATGTGCCATGGGCTATGCATAAACCGGAAGGCACCATGTTTAGTTGGCTGTGGTTTAAAGACATGCCGGTTAACAGCCAAACGCTATATGAGCGCCTAAAAGAGCGTGGCGTGATTGTGGTGTCTGGGCATCACTTCTTCCCCGGTATCAAAGATGAATGGCAGCATCGCCACGAATGCATACGTATTAACTTTGCTGCCCAAAGCCGCGAGCGGGTACAGCGCGGTATTGAAATAATCGCCGAGGAAGTGCGTAACGCCTACACCAACGGCTAAGGCATCTTGTCGAAGCTTGGTATGCTGCCAGAAAGCTCTAGCCAACTTAGTTGCTCGCAAGTCCAGACATGGGCTTGCGGAACAAAAATAGTATCATCCTGCATATGCACAGGTTTTAGCTTGAGCTTTACCGTAGCGGCATCGGCTGGATTGAAGTGGTAAATACGGTTACCACAGCCTGGGCAGAACTTGGCGCTGTTAGTATTGCCACTGTCAGAACTGCGGCTCCAAACCGCCATGTCACCAAAAAACTCGACGTCCTGCGTGGCCGCAATTGCGGTTACGCTATAAGGTGATGTAGCGAGTTTTTGGCATTCGGTACAATGGCAGGCAAACACCTTTAGTGGGGCCTTGTGCAGGTGGTATCCGCTTTGCCCACACTGGCATTTGGCGGTGATTGGAAAACTCATATCAGGTTCCTTTGTTCATGACTTATTGGCGTA
>CALKFY010000067.1 GCA_938084925.1 uncultured Pseudomonadales bacterium | reverse complement strand
CGTGCTGAGCAATTGGTGATGTCTTTCCACGGTACGCCGCAAGCGACTCGCGCCAAGGGTGACCCTTATTATGATCAATGCTTGGTCACCGGCAAGGCCTTAGCTGATAAGCTAGGTTTGGCTGACGATGCCTATCGTATTGCTTTCCAGTCTCGCTTTGGCTATCAAGAATGGCTACAGCCCTACGCAGAACCCATGTTAGAAGACATGGCTAAGCAAGGTGTTGAGTCGGTGCAATTGGTTTGCCCAGGTTTTGCAGTAGACTGCTTGGAAACCTTGGAAGAAGTGGCCCTAGGTTTTGCAGAAACCTTTAAGGCGGCAGGGGGCAAAGAGTTTGCTTATGTGCCTTGCTTAAACGATGCTGCTGATCAGGTTGAAGCGCTGGCTGCTTTGGTTAAAGAGTCTTTGTGAATAAATAGGTGCCTGGCTTTTCCCGCAGGGAAGTGCCTGGCTCCTGATATCTATTGCTTAACCAGAAGTCACCCATTCCAAAGGAATGCGAGCCAGACACCTTGCTTAGAGAATAACTAGGCTTGTTGCTGAGCTAAAACACGCTCAACTGTAGCCACAATCGTTTGTGTTTGATGGTCAATCTCCATGTTTACCCAATCGTCTACTTGGCTAGTGCCAAAGGTAGTCATGCGTAGGGTTTCTGGAATTAAACAAACACAAAAACGTGTGGCTTCTACCTTAGCGACGGTGAGGCTGCAGCCGTTAAGACCAATAAAACCCTGCGGCAATACATGCTTGCGGTGAGCTTCTGGTAAGGCAAACCAAATGCTGGTGTTGTCATCTTCAAGTTCAATGTCAGTAACTTCAACGTGAGTGGTTACGTGACCGGAAATGATATGGCCGCCGAGCTCGTCACCCATTTTCAAAGAACGTTCGATGTTTACCTGGTCACCGGCTTTTAGCTTACCTAGGTTGGTAAGTGCTAGGGTTTGGCCAATAACATCAAAACTAAGGTCATTGCCTTGTTGTTCTGTCACCGTAAGGCAGGTACCATTTACCGCCACGCTGGCACCGATGGCAACAGCTTGGCTAAGGGCGTCGGGTAGGCTAATAACAAAGCTGCGGACATCTTGCCCTTCGATAACTTGCTTGATTTGGCCCATACCTTGAACAATGCCTGTAAACATTTCAACTTCCTAATCATTAATATCTGGCGGCATTATAGTCGAAAAAGTATATGAGTCGTATCATTCTCGCCCCTATGGAGGGCTTGGCAGATAATATTTTACGAGATTGCTTGACTCAGGTCGGCGGTATAGACCTGTGCGTGACAGAATTTATCCGCGTCACAGACCAATTATTGCCGCCTAGGGTGTTTTATCGTTTATGCCCAGAGCTACATGCCGGTGGCAAAACTCCAGCTGGCGTACCTGTGCGTATCCAGTTGTTAGGTAATCATCCACAAGCGCTGGGGTTAAATGCACAGAGAGCTTTAGAGCTAGGTTCGCCGGGTATTGATTTGAATTTTGGTTGTCCGGCTAAAACAGTGAACCGGAGCCAGGGTGGCGCTATATTGCTAAAGGATCCAGCCCGGGTCGGAGACATTGTCGCAAGCGTACGCCAAGCCATTGGTCCTGATGCGTGGTTGAGCGCTAAAATGCGTTTGGGCTACGAAGACAAAAGTCTCGCTATTGATAATGCCCAGGCCATTGCTGGGGCAGGGGCTAACGAACTAGTCGTGCACGCACGCACAAAGATTGAAGGCTATAAGCCACCGGCTCATTGGCAATGGATTGCACGTATTCGAGAGAGTATAGATATTCCTGTGATCGCTAATGGTGAAGTATGGAGCCAAGCAGACTATGTACGTTGTCAGCAGGTGAGTGGCTGTGATGACGTCATGTTGGGGCGTGGTGTGGTGTGGCGCCCAGATCTAGCCAGAAGCATTCGTAACCCAGACCTGCCTGATTATAGCTGGCATGATTTGCAGCCTTTGCTGCTGGTTTTCTGCCAGCGTGTTGCCGAACAAGTGCCCGAGCGCTTTCAAGGCGCACGTATTAAACAGTGGTTGGCATTGTTAGGACGGGTGTACCCAGAAGCAGCTGCGGCATTCACCCAGATCAAGCGCCTTAAGTCACTGTCAGGCATAGTCGCCAGCTTAGAAAGCTGATAATTGCTTAATGCAGGTGACTTCTGCCAATTTGTTGCAGACTACGGATATGATCTATCTGCTGGATCTCGTCCACGTGTACTAAACGTATGGCACCAATGACTTCGTTGTTATCATCATAAATGCGTATGGTCATGGATTGATCCATATCTCTAACTATGTCGGCCAAGTCATTAATGGTGGTTTGTTCGCAAATATCGGGTTGCTCTAGGCTCATATCTTTGTTCTCACATTACATGGTTGCATCTTATGAGACCAAGATAGCAAATATGCCCCTAAGACTCTGTTGTCTTCCCATTGGAGTTTTGTAACAAAATGCTGCTCACTGGTGACTATGTATGGATTGGGAAGCCACAGAAGAAATAAGGTATAATGGTGGCTGTTTGATTATCACTCCACAGGTACCTGATTTGTTTTCCATTGCTCGTAGTTTACTTTTTCAACTGTCTGCTGAAACGGCCCATGAAGTCACATTAGAAGCCTTGTCTGCTGCCGCGCGTTTGCGCTTGTTGCCGGCATTGGCACCTGCTGTACCAAAAGCCCCAGTGGAAGTGATGGGTTTGACCTTTGATAATCCTGTTGGCTTGGCCGCTGGTTTGGATAAGAATGGCAGCTGTATCGATGGTTTGGCTGGTTTAGGTTTTGGCTTTGTTGAAATTGGTACTATTACCCCTAGGCCTCAGCCGGGTAATCCTAAGCCTCGTTTGTTCCGCATACCGGAAGCTAAGGCTATCGTTAATCGCATGGGCTTTAACAATCAGGGTGTGGAAGCCTTGGTTGCCAATGTGAAGGCTGCGCGCTTTAAAGGTGTGTTGGGTATCAATATTGGTAAGAACTTTGATACACCTGTAGAGAATGCCGTAGATGATTATCTAATCTGTATGCAAAAGGTGTATGAGTACGCTAGCTACATCACTGTAAACATTTCTTCTCCCAATACCCCAGGTTTGCGTGACTTGCAGTACGGTGAGTCTTTGCGCCAGTTGTTGGCGCGCTTAAAGCAAGAGCAGACTGTATTAGCCGAACAATATGGTCGTTATGTGCCTTTGGCGGTAAAGATTGCCCCTGATATGGATAGCGAGCAACTAGCTGGTGTGGCTGAGTGCTTGTTGCAAGAGAAAATGGATGCCGTTATTGCTACTAATACGACTTTGAGCCGAGAAGGCGTAGAAAACTATGCCAATGGTGATGAAGCAGGTGGTTTGAGTGGTGCGCCGTTAACGGAACGTTCTACCGAGGTAATCGGTGAACTATATAGTCTGTTAGGTGATGCCGTGCCAATTATTGGTGTGGGTGGTATTGGTTGTGGTGCTGATGCCAAGGCCAAACTAGATGCTGGCGCCAAGCTAGTACAGATTTACAGCGGCTTTATTTACGCCGGCCCAAAACTAATCACTGATTGTGTTGAGGCCATCAAGGCCTAGGCCGTTAGGTTCGCCCTAATCAAAAGGACAAGGTATATCCCTGCGTATATTAGGGATATGCCTCGTTTACCTTTTTCTGATACTGGTCACTATCCGCCACCAAAGTATTAGAATTAATTATTGCCTGTTTATGCAAAATATGGCAAGCTCCTTCCTAACAAGTTGATATGAGTCAAATTTTTACTCAGTTGGCCATCATAGCTTGGCATTAAGTTGTTGCTCTTTTATGGCAACAGCTAGCGATACAATTATAACAATGCGATACACAGTACTGGTTTTAGATTAATAGACCGTAATAGCAATAATAAGAAACACCCTATGACATCGACACAGACATCATCTCAAGTTCAGCTCAAGCAGGCTCAAAGCTCTGCGCTGTGCTCTCTACAGAATACCCTTATTTAAGCTTTACACGCGACTGGCTGTGCCAGTGGTGCGTAATATAATGCCTGTACATGCCGTTTGCTGTGCAGGAAATAACAAAAATAACAGGCGCTCCTGCCATTAAGGGGGAGGCGTGTGTACGCGTTGTGCGCGTACCATGAAAGTCTGCAGCACTTAAATGAGGAGTATGGGATGTCTGAACCTAGTTTCGCATCTGTACCGCGATCAATGAGCCGTGCTCGGCTGTGGGTCGCTGCCTTGTTGGCTTTGTTGCCAACCATGGGTTGGGCCGAGATGAAACTCAACTTGCCCGAACCTGTTTCTCCCTTGACTCGCGAAGTCTTCGATTTGCATATGATGACCACTTGGGTGGGCGTCTGGATTATGGTAATCGTTATCTTGCTCGTGGGTTATACCCTGTGGAAGTTCCGTAAATCTACGGGCGCCGTTGCCGACCAAGAATTCCATAAAGGATTCTTTGGTACCTGGTCTTGGTTAGTGGTACCAGTTTTAGTACTGGGTCTGGATTTAACTATTGCCGATCGCGCTAACTCCACTTTTGACCAAGTTGAAAACATTGGTGATGCTGAAGTAACCGTAAAGGTAACTGGCTCGCAGTGGAAGTGGACCTATGAATACATGGAACACGACTACAGCTTCATCAGTAACTTGAAGAGTAAGGAGGAAGCCGGCGAGTACGACTACCTACGCACAGTAGACAACCCTCTGGTGCTGCCAGTCAATACCCGAGTCCGTTTCCTACACACAGCTGCTGATGTCTTGCATGCTTGGTGGGTTCCTGAAATTGCGGTGAAGAAAGATTCTATACCTGGCTATATCAACGAAACATGGACCATCATTGAAAAAGAGGGCATGTATCGTGGTCAGTGTGCCGAAAACTGTGGAGTTGGCCATGCCTACATGCCAATCGAAGTGAAAGCAGTCTCACGTGCTGAGTTTGATCAGTGGATTGGTGAGCGGGTTGCTGAGAAGCAAGCTGCTGCTGAATTGGCTGCCTCTAATAAGGTTTGGAGCCAAGATGAACTAATGGCAGAAGGTGAAGGCTTGTACAACACCTACTGTGCTGCTTGTCACCAAGCTAACGGTGCTGGTTTGCCGCCTGCATTCCCAGCTCTGGCCGGTAGTGCCATGGTTACCAGTGACATCCCTGCTCACATTGATATTGTTGTTAATGGTAAAGCAGGTACAGCTATGGCTGCTTGGGGCGCTCAGCTGGATGATTTACAGTTGGCAGCCATTATTACCTATGAGCGTAATGCTTGGGGTAACGATACGGGTGATGCCGTTCAACCAGCCGATGTTAAAGCCGCGCGCTAAGGAGTTATTGATATGAGTAGTAACGCTGCAACTCATGATGATCATGATCATCATCACGCTCCCTCCGGGTGGCGTCGTTGGGTCTTCAGTACCAACCACAAAGACATTGGTACCATGTACTTGTTCTTTGCTTTGTTTATGTTGTTCTTTGGCGGAGCCATGGCGATGGTTATCCGTGCCGAGTTGTTCCAGCCAGGTCTACAATTTGTAAGCCCTGAGTTTTATAACAACATGTTTACTAACCACGCCTTGATCATGATCTTTGGTATGGTTATGCCGGCAGCTGCGGGTATGGCCAACTGGATGATTCCACTGATGATTGGCGCGCCAGACATGGCTTTACCACGCTTGAACAACCTTAGTTTCTGGTTGCTTCCTGCAGGTGGTTTAATGCTAGTGATGTCCATTATTGCCCCATGGGTAGGTGGTGGTACTGCTGTAACAGCTGGCTGGACCTTGTATCCGCCTATTTCGTTGCAGGCTGGTATGTCCATGGACTTGTTGATTTTTACCATTCACTTGTTGGGTATTTCATCCATCTTGGCGTCTATTAACATTGTTACCACAGTGTTAAACATGCGCGCACCAGGCATGAGCATGATGAAGATGCCACTATTTGTATGGGCTTGGTTCTTTACTGCCATCTTGCTAATTTTGATCATGCCTGCCTTTGCCGGTGGTGTGACCATGTTGCTATTTGATCGCCACTTCGGTACCAGCTTCTTTGATGCTGCCGGTGGTGGTGACCCAGTATTGTTCCAGCACTTGTTCTGGTTCTTTGGTCACCCTGAAGTATACGTACTATTACTACCTTCTATTGGTGTATTGGGGATGGTTATTCCTACCTTCTCTCGTAAGCCACTATTTGGTTACAAGTCTCTAGTATGGGGTATGGCTTTCTTGGCAACACTAGGTATGGTTGTATGGGCGCATCACCAGTACACAGTCGGTATGTCTATCTGGGCAACCAAGTACTTTATGATAGGTACCATTTTGATATCCATCCCTATCGGTTTGATGAAGTTTAACTTTATCTTCACCATGTGGCGTGGCGCCTTGACCTTTGAAACACCAATGCTGTTTGCCATTGCTATTATTTTGATGTTTGCCTTTGCCGGTGTAACAGGGGTAATGCTAGCGGTAGTACCAGCTGATTTGCAGTATCACGATACTTATTTTGTGGTAGCTCACTTCCATTACGCCTTAATTCCTGGCGCGGTGTTTGGTTTGTATGCTGGTGTGTTCTATTGGTTGCCAAAGTGGACTGGCCACATGTATGACGAAAAGCTAGGTAAGATTTTCTTCTGGTGGACCACGATTACTTTCAACATTACGTTCTTCCCGCAACACTTCTCTGGCTTGGCTGGTATGCCGCGCCGAATCGTGGACTACGGGGTGCAGTTTACCGAGTTTAATACTATTTCTAGCCTTGGTGCATTTGCCTTTGGTTTATCCCACTTGTTGTTCTTGTACATCATTATCAAGACCATCAAGGGTGGTGAGCCTGCTCCTGCTATGCCTTGGGAAGGTGCACAAGCCGGTACCCCAGGTCTAGAATGGACGGTGCCATCACCACCACCATTCCACACTTTTGAGACACCACCTGAAGTGAAGTAAAAGGATATTGCGACTGGTTCAAGTAGTTTGAACCAGTCCAGTTTCCCCAAGGATGAAGTGAGAAAGAAAAGGCAGATAGGTAAATAAACATGTCTAATCAAGAAGTACATGAAGTTGACGAGAAAACTCGCAAAGTCAATTTGCGCATGGCCTGGGTTATCGCAGCGGTCGTAGTGATCGGCATGATGGCACCATACTTCGCGTTGAAAGAGTTAACCGGACAATGACACAAGAGGCGCCACCACAAGAGCAACAAAAGAAAAAGATCTTTCGTACCGCTATGCTTGCTAGCGTAGTCGTAGTGGGGATGTTTGGTTTTGCCTTTGCCTTGGTGCCGTTGTATAACTTGATTTGTGACGTAACAGGCATTAATAGTCTGTTTACACAGGAAAAGCGCATTCGCATTGATGCTGATGATAGCCAAATAGACAAAAGCCGCTTAGTTAAGCTGGAGTTTGACGCCACCATTAACGGTGATTTGGATTGGGAGTTTCAGCCCACTCAGCGTAGTGCTACCGTGCATCCTGGGCAGATGATGCAAACCACCTATTTATTAAAGAATAATACGGATCAGGTGATTAGCACCCAATCCATACCAGGGGTAACTCCTTGGCAGGCCACTGAATTCATAAAGAAAGTGGAATGTTTTTGTTTTGAAACCCAGACCCTACAACCTGGCGAAGCCAAGGAAATGGGGCTGACTTATGTCATTGATCCGGATTTGCCGGAGCAGTACAGTACCGTAACACTGTCTTATACCATTATGAATTTGGATAGGAGCAGCATTGTTAACGGTGGTCAAAATGATGCAGCCAAAGTGGCCGAACTTAACAAATAATAAAAAGCTGGTACGCCAGCTTAAATCTTAGCCTAGAGCACGAGCGGAGGCACTATGAGTAGTTCACACGAACATTATTACGTTCCCGACGGAAGTCGTTGGCCTATCATTGCAGTATGTGGCATGTTCACTACGGTATTTGGTACAGCCCTATGGATCAATGACCTGTCTTTGGGTCCTTGGTTAGTAGCCTTGGGAGCCTTGGGTATCGCCTACCTGTTTTTTGGTTGGTTTGGTGATGTTATTGATGAGAGTATGTCCGGTAAGTACAGCCCTCAGGTAGACACTTCTTTCCGCCAAGGTATGATGTGGTTTATCTCTTCGGAGGCCTTCTTCTTTGTGGCCTTCTTTGGTTCTTTGTACTATATCCGTATGATTGCCGTGCCTTGGTTGGACGGTGAAGGTCATTTAGGTAGCAGTCATTTGTTGTGGGAAAACTTCTCTGCAACTTGGCCATTGGTGAGTACGCCTGATGTAGATAAATACACGCAGGTGATTGAACCAATGGGTGCTGGCGGCATTCCAATGATTAATACTCTGTTGCTACTAAGTAGTGGAGTGACGCTAACCTGGGCACACTGGGGTCTTAAGAAAGATAGCCAAACGCAACTAGTGTTAGGTCTAGCGTTAACCGTTATCCTAGGTGTTATCTTTATGGGCTTCCAAGCCTATGAGTACTATCATGCCTATGATGTTTTGGGGTTAACCCTAAACTCGGGTGTATATGGTTCTACCTTCTACATGCTGACTGGTTTCCACGGTATGCACGTAACCATTGGTGCCATCATGCTCATGGTGATTACTGTGCGTGCTGCGAAAGGCCACTTTAGCCATGAAAAGCACTTTGCCTTTGAAGCCGTAGCTTGGTATTGGCACTTTGTTGACGTGGTATGGTTGGTTCTTTACGTATTTGTGTACTGGATGTAATCAAAACGAAGAATCAAAAAAAGCGCCTAAGGGCGCTTTTTTTATATCGAGCTTGCGAGGTTGTATCTCAGGTACGATTCCAGAATATTTATTCTACTACCTGCGCCAACGGCGAGTAATTAGGGCTCAAGTACCCCAAAAAATAACCTACGATAAGTAGTACAAATAATAGTATCGATAAACTGATACGAATGGTGAGTACCGTGGCTAAACGACTTTTACTATCGTCGTCTTTACTGAGAAAGAATCCACCGAATGCCAAACTGACCAGCACGGCAATTAAATTGATAATAATTAATGTCTTATACATGCAGAGTCCATGTTTTGTTGTTAGAGTATAGGCATCAGCATCATAGCATGCTGCTAAAAGGTTCCCAACGCCTGTATAAGAATAAATAACATGCAAAGAAAACAATTTCGGCCTAGTTTCTGGCTAACTCTCTTTTTAGGCTCGGTCTTTGCTATGACCACCAGTTTTGGTTTTTGGCAACTTGATCGTGCTGATCAAAAGCGCACTTTACAGGCAGCTATTGATAGTCGCTCGGTGTTGCCTCCTATAAGTCTACCTAACACTTCTGTAGATACATCTAATCTCGACAGCGTCCAACACTATACAGGTAGTGTGCAAGGTGTATGGTTGCCTGAGCAGCAGTTTCTTTTAGAAAACGTTGTGCATGAAGGTAAGAATGGTTTTTATGTTTACACCCCCTTATTAATGGGGGACGGCCAAGTAGTTGTTGTCAACCGTGGTTGGGTAGCAGCTAGCCCTTATCGTGATCAATTGCCTGATGTTCCTGTTGCTGATGCTAATATGAGTAACACTGATGGTGTGGTTAGGGTTGCAGGGCGTTTTGCTGCTCCTCGCTCCAAACCTGTCATGGTTGGCGGCTTGCCTGCGGCCAACATCAACAGCCAGGTAGTATGGTTCTATTTGGACCTAGAGCTTGTGTCTAAACAGGTCGCTAAGCCGGTAGCTCATTTTGTGATGTTGCAGAACAGTGATGACGAATCTGGTTTAGTGCGAGAATGGCCTATATTTGATACTAAGGTGGATATGCATATTGGTTACGCTATCCAATGGTTTGCCTTTGCTTTTATCGCTCTTGTATTCTTTTTGATTTTTAGTTTTCGCCGTCCTAAGGCTGAGGAGAAATAACCGTGTCTAAGAACACTAAACCAAACCGTAATGGCCGTATTTTATTGACCATGTTGCTGTTATTTGGCGCACCTTACTTGTTTGCCTGGTACTTTTTCTTTTCTGGTACGGCCTTAGAAATAGGTAATTCTTCAAATCGCGGTAATTTGGTGTCGCCTATGCAGCCTATGCCAGAGGTGCAATATCAACTGCATGACGGTACGCAAGTGACTAGTGCCGAGTTAGCTGATCATTGGTTGATGATTACTGTTGCCGACGGTTGCGACGATTTATGTGGCCAGGCTTTGATTATCATGCAGCAGTCGCGCCGAGCCCAAGCTGTTAATCGCCAGTATATTAAACGTATGCTGGTGTTAACCTCTGCACAGGATCAGGCTGAGGATATTGCCGCCAAGTATCAAGGCACACTTGTTGCGACGGCTGTTGAGGCGAATGGTGCCGATGCTATGCCGGCCTTGTTATCGGCCTTTGAGGGGTTGGAAGCACAGCAGCAGGGCAGTATTTATCTGGTCGATCCACGTTCTAATGTGATGATGACCTATAACTCAGACATGCCGCGTGACAATCTTTTAAAAGACATGGAGCGTTTGTTTAAAGTCATTAAGATGGACTAGCTTTGTGGGCTTTTCAAATACCTGAAAATAGCCCATAATGATTCTTATAAGTGAGCTAAATCAAGTGTTTGCCACTTATTTACAGCAAGAGAACACCACTGACAATAATAATAGGAGTAGGTGATGGCTGAAGCAACAATGCAGTCTCAATCCGCCATGAGTTGGCGCCAATACTTGGAACTATGTAAGCCCAAGGTAGTTTTGCTCATCATGTTTACCGCCGTCGTTGGCATGTTGCTAGCAACGGATGGCTTTCCACCATGGGAAATTTTTATTTTTGGCAACCTAGGTATTGGTCTAGCCGCCGCCTCTGGTGCTGCTGTTAATCACTGGGTTGATCAACGCATTGATGCGGTAATGGAGCGTACTAAAGATCGTCCATTGCCAACGGGTGGTAACGCCAATGCAGCCATCGTCTTTGCTTTGCTGCTGTGTGCCATTTCCATGGCCATGCTTTTAGTCTTTGTTAACACTCTTACTGCGTTACTCACGCTGATCTCTATGATTGGTTATGCCGTGGTTTATACCATGTTCCTAAAGCGCAATACTCCTCACAACATTGTATTGGGTGGCGCTGCAGGTGCTGCACCTCCTGTATTAGGTTGGGCTGCAGTGACAGGTTCGGTAAATACCGAAGCCTTATTGTTGTTCATGATCATCTTTATTTGGACACCACCTCATTTTTGGGCCTTGGCCATTCGCCGTCGTGACGACTACGCGAAGGCAGGACTGCCTATGCTGCCCGTGACTCACGGTATTGAATTCACCAAGATTCAGGTGTTGTTGTACACCTTTATGTTGCTAGCGGTGACCTTAATTCCTTTTGTTATTGATATGACGGGTTTGATTTACTTGGCCGGTGCTGTTGGTCTTGGTTTGATGTTTATCTACCACGCATGGAAGTTGTACCGTGGTAAGTCCGACGAACATGCCATGAAGACCTTTGCCTATTCTATTGTGTACCTAAGCGGTATTTTTGTGTTCTTGTTAGTCGATCACTATGCACGTATATTTTTTCGGTCTGTAATGTAACAAACGGAGCCAGCTATGATCGGTGCAAATGGGGCTCCTGCCTGGGTCCGAAAGCTAACGCTTTTGGCTCTTGGTATCGTTTGTTGTGTCATTATATTGGGTTCGTGGACACGTTTGGCTGACGCGGGCCTAGGTTGTCCTGATTGGCCAGGCTGTTATGGTTCTCTTGTCGTGCCACAAACAGCCGCAGAAATAGAACAAGCTCAATCTCTTTATCCCGATAGTCCAGTTGAAGTAGCAAAAGGGTGGATGGAAATGATCCATCGTTACTTTGCAACTGCTCTAGGCTTTATTATTCTTGTAGTAGCCCTAGGTTCTTGGGGTTATCGTCGACGTTTAAACTACCCTTTTAAGCATACTCAGTTATTGTTACTTATGGTGCTGTTGCAAGGTGCTTTTGGTGCTTGGACGGTTACTTGGAAGCTTTGGCCGCAAGTTGTTACAGCACATCTATTTGGTGGTTTTATTACCGCCAGTTTATTGGCCGTTTTGCTAATACGTTTATCACGCATGGGGCGGGAGGTGAGGCCTTTACGCCTAGCACATAGTATTGGTGGTTTACGTATCTGGACCTTGCTTGGCTTACTGTTAACAGTTGAACAGATATTTTTGGGTGGTTGGATGAGCTCTAACTACGCAGCCATGGCCTGTTCAGATCTACCTGCCTGTAACGGCGAATGGTGGCCACACATGAACTTTGCCGAAGGCTTTAATTTGACGCAAACCTTGGGGCCTAATTATCTTGGCGGTTTGATGGATGCAGAGGCGCGCAAAGCTATTCATGTATTGCATCGCTTGGTGGCTGTTTTATTAGGTTGTTACTTATTTCTGATGGCCCTTAAGCTGTGGCGTCAGCCCGATTCTCGTTTACGCTTTTTCTCCAGCGTACTAATCTTGTTATTTAGTATTCAGTTTTGCTTGGGTTTAGCTAATGTATATTGGCATTTGCCTTTGCCTGTAGCAGTGGCCCATAACTTTGGTGGTGCACTGTTGTTTGTCAGCATGATCTTGCTGAATTATTTGGTATTTAGCCGCCGTACTCGTCCAAGTTACGAGTAGACGTTACATTAAGATTGGTTGTACCAATAAAAATTATGTGTTATCAATAACATAAATAAGAATAGCTAGATGAGGGCACAGGATGTTTTTTGAAGATTTTTGGAATCTGGTATATCGTCCAAAACCAACATGGCGCAAAATTCGAAAACAGCGCTACGGTTTGCGGCACAGTTTTTTTACTCAATTGAGCTGGATGGCAGCCATCCCTGCGGCCTCTTTGTATATAGGCACTACACAAATGGGTTGGAGCGTCGGTGATGGCGCTTACCATACCCTGACATCTGATAGCGCTTTACCTATTGCCGTTGCAATGTATTTTGCTCTCATTGGTATTGTTGCGGCGCTAGGCGCTGGTATCTATTGGATGGAGCGTACCTACGGTGCTCATTCCGGTTTTCGTAATTGTATGGTGTTGGCTACATTTGTTGCCTCGCCGATGTTGGGCGCGGGTATAGTTGGTTTATGGCCCGTAGTCTGGGTAGCTGTATTTGCCATGCTGGTCGCCTTATGCGTGTCTTTGTACTTCCTGTTTACCGGCATACCGGTGATGATGAAGGTTTCTGAAGAGCGTGGTTTCCTATTTAGTGTGTCAGTTGTGACCCTAGCCTTGTGTTTCTTGGTAGCTCTTATTGCTGCTTCCGTTATTATCTACAGCAATTGGTTACCTCTAACTATGGCGTAATAGTGTTGCAAGAAGTTTGAATATAAAGGCGGCGTTATAGTGTATAATTGCCGCCTTTATAATTTCTGGACTATTCCAAGTTAAGCAGCCTATGAATTACGCCTATTTTGCCACCTGTCCAAAGGCCATGGAGCCTATTCTTGCCGAAGAACTGGGTAGTTTGGGCGCCGAAAACACCAAATTAGCCCAAGGCGGTGTGTATTTTGACGGTGACTTATCCATTGGCTATAAAGCCTGTTTGTGGAGTCGCTTAGCTAACCGTATTTTACTGCTGGTTCACGAAGCCCGTGTGGATTCCCCTGATGAACTATATGACGCAGTCTCCAAGGTCGATTGGCGGCAACATCTGCGTAATGAGCAAACCCTGCTGGTTGATTATGCCGGCCGTATGCGTGGCATTGATAATACGCACTTTGGCGCCTTGAAGGTTAAGGATGCCATAGTAGACCAATTTCGCGATGCTGGCCTAGAGCGGCCGAGTATTGCTAAGCAAGATCCTGACTTGCGCGTTAATGTGTTTGTGAACAAGGGCAAAGCCCGTATCAGTATCGATCTATCTGGTAACAGCCTACACCGTCGCGGCTATCGCCATGATGGCGGTTTGGCACCCCTGAAAGAAAACCTAGCGGCAGCCTTGCTTATTCGTGCAGGATGGCCGCAAGCGGCGACAGAAGGGAAGCCTTTAATCGATCCTATGTGTGGTTCTGGTACCTTCTTGATTGAAGCAGCCTTGATGGCGACAGATACCGCGCCAGGTTTGTTGCGCTGGCGTTTTGGCCTGCAAACTTGGGTGCAGCATGACAAAGAACTATGGCAAACCATATGGGAAGAAGCCGAAGAACGTCGCGAAATTGGTGAGGCGGCCTTTAAGGGGGAAATTCATGGCTACGATGGTATGCCAAAGGCCATAAGTCAGAGTAAAGAAAATATCAAACAGGCAGGTGTGGGCGATTTTGTGCGCGTTAGCCACCGCCAGTTGCAAGACCTAAAGCCGTTAACCCACAAGTCTGAATTAGAGCCAGGCTTGATGATCACTAATCCCCCTTATGGTGCGCGTTTAAGTGAAGTGGCAGATATTCAGTACTTGTATCAGCATCTAGGTGAGCGTGTTAGTCAGCTATTTCAGGGCTGGCAGATGGCAGTATTTACGGGTAATCCAGAACTAGGCAAAGCCGTAGGCTTGCGTTCCCATAAGCGTTATAGCTTTTTCAACGGTGCGATTAAGAGTCAACTCTTGTTATTTGATATCGCTGCTGATAACAACTTTCATGATCGACGTGAAGAAGGCGGTGTTATCCCGCTGCAAGCCCTAAGTGAAGGTGCGCAGATGTTTACTAACCGTATTAACAAGAATGCTAAGCAGCTTAAGGGTTGGATTAAGCAAAATAACATTAGCTGTTATCGCTTGTACGATGCTGATATGCCAGAATATGCTGTGGCAGTGGATGTTTATGGTGACTGGTTGCACGTACAAGAATATGCAGCGCCGAAGACTATTGACCCAGAACGTGCCGCCCTACGCTTGCAGGAAGTGATGCTAGCCTTGCCTCAAGCCACCGGTATTCCCGAGCAGCGTATTGTGTTGAAGCAGCGTAAGCAGCAAACGGGCAAGCAGCAGTATCAAGCTATGAACAAGGATGGTCAGTACTTTGAGGTGAAGGAGGGGGGTAGCCGCCTACTAGTGAATCTCACTGATTACTTAGATACCGGTTTGTTCTTAGACCATCGCCCAGTGCGCAAACGTATTGAAAAAATGGCACAAGGCAAACGCTTCCTTAACTTGTTTTGTTATACGGGTAGCGCTACTGTGCACGCTATCAAGGGAGGTGCCAAGAATTCTTTGAGTGTGGATATGTCCGCTACATATCTAAGCTGGGCCCGCAAGAATTTTGCTTTAAACGGCTTCAGTGACTATTTGCACAAGCTGGAGCAAGCAGATTGCTTAGAATTTTTGCGTCACCATGGTGAGAAAAATGCAGGCAAGTATGACCTTATCTTCTTAGATCCGCCGACCTTCTCCAACTCCAAGCGCATGCTAGGTATCATGGACGTACAACGTGATCACGTGTGGATGATCAAACAAGCCATGGGTTTGTTGGCAGAGGGTGGTACCCTAATCTTTTCAACCAACTACCGTAAGTTTGAACTAGATGAAAAGGTCACTATGTACAATAAGGTGGTGGATATCAGTGCCAAGACCATTGACCGGGATTTTGCGCGTAACAAGAAAATTCATTACTGCTACGAAATTCGCAGCAACTTTGAAGATTAAGCCACTGATTATATTTAACACTGACA
>CALKFY010000066.1 GCA_938084925.1 uncultured Pseudomonadales bacterium | reverse complement strand
CTAGAAACTCTTCACTCAACCCCCAACCATACATGGCTGCTGTATCAAACATTGTATAACCCGCGTCAAGGGCTTCATTAAGCAGTTTTAGGGCATGAGTTTTGTCTGGTATAGGCTTGTAGATATGCACCACGTTCATGGAACCAAAGGCAACATTGGAACATTGGGAAGGGCCAAAGGGGCGGTTGGGCATGGTCATAAGCGTCAATCTCTGGATAAGAATCAGTTACAAAAAAGGCTACATAATGTGACCTGTTAGGCTCTGGTTACAGAGTTATTCTATAGCAGCAGATTATATATGCCTAGATTTTACTTAGTTCTGCATTAGCATATCAGGACTCTGTAGACCAAATAGCTTTTTCAACAACGCCGCAGGCAAGAACACAAGTACACCAAAGGCAATAGCGGCTTCGGTAGCGATACTGCTTTCAGGGTCTTTTTTACCGCGCAAACGGGCCTGTAGTAGATCAATAGCTATACCATGGACGTTGCCGACCATGATGGCGCGGGTAGTGGCTAAAATTCCGCGGCCTTTGTCTTCACCGTAAACTGCAAATAAGTTATCTAGTGTTTGCTGGTCGAGTTTGCCTAGAGTCTCTGCGTAGTGCTGAGCAAACAACAACGCCGTGGCTTCATCAGTGGTCGCATTGGATAGGTCGCCTGATAACAGCGCTTCAATTTCAGATTCTTGGATACCAGATTTAATGGCATTCTTGGCATGCATGTAGCTGCAATAGCGGCAACCGTTTACTTCCGTAACGGCGAGCATGATTTTGTCGCGCAAGGCAGGGGTAACAAGTCCGGATTTTAGTCCTTGGCGCATAGCGCTAAAATCACGAACGGCATCGGTAACATAGCGCCTAAAGTCCTTAACGGAAGTTAGTCGTTTGGTGAGTTTTTTATCTAACATAAAACAATGATTGGCTAATTAAGGTGGTGCTAATTATATATTGTAAGTTAGACAAGAAGTGTCAGCGAAGTGTAAAACACTTCGCTTTTTCATATGGTTAGGCGTTATAGCCAGACAGAGACGGACAAGCATTGTTGTCCAATGCTAAAGCTTTCCATGCTTGGTGTTGGCTTAGGTAAATATTGCCAGTTAGCTGTTCGGCAAAACCGACTCGTTGTAGGCGGTCCAATACGGGGCCTTTAACTTCGGACATATGCATAGCAATGCCCTTATCTTTTAGGCGACGGTTGAAATCTAACAAGGTTTCCAGGGCGGTGGAATCAACGTGGTTAATCCCCGATGCCATCAGAATCAGGTGTTCTAGGCATTCCTCATTCTCGGTGATGATGACGTTGATCTGGTTGTCTAAATAGCGCACATTACCAAAGAACAAGCTTTCATCAATGCGTAGGGCTACCACACGGTCGCACTGTTCTACATCGTGACGTTTGATATTACGAAAGTGCTCTGTGCCGGCTATGGGGCCCACAACCGCATAGTGGGGACGGCTTGTGCGCCATAGCAACAAGGAGATGGTGGCAATTACCCCGGCAATTACACCCGCTTCCACACTCACAAACAACACCAAGGCAATGGTAATCATCATGGCCGCAAAGTCTTGCTTGCTGTATTTCCAGGTAAAGCTGATTTCGTGCGGCTCTACTAGGGTTAGTACAGCAACAAATATTGTTGCACCCAATACGGCTTTTGGCAGTAGGGCTAGATAAGGCGTTAAGAACAAGCTCGCAATAGCGATACCAACGGCGGTAAATACACCGGCCATTGGTGTTGCTGCACCGGCGTCAAAATTCACTACGGAGCGGGAGAAACCACCGGTTACTGCGAAACCACCGGACACGGCAGAGGCCACGTTCGCCGCACCTAAACCAAGGAGTTCGTGGTTAGGGTCAATTTGCTGACGACGTTTGTTAGCAAGAGTTTGAGCTACAGAGATAGATTCGACATAGCCAATCAAGCTGATCATCAAGGCCGAAGGTAGTAGTGTAGACAGTAAGCTCATACTTAGTTCTGGCCAGCGCAGATCGGGTAAACCAGAAGGAATAGCGCCAACTACGGCAACGCCTTTGCTGTCTAAGCTGAAATTAGCCACGACCAAGATAGATACAATTACCGCTGTCACTGGTGCTAACTTGGCCAAGCTAGAGGCCGCGTAAGGGCTGACGAACTTTTTCAGTAGGTTGGTCAGGGGCTTACGTGACCACCACAGGAATACCACGCTGATTAGACCAATCGCCAAGGTGGTCATATTGGTTTGGCTACCATGCTCACCCAAACCTTGGATTAGTTCTGGTAAGTTGTGACCACTTAGTGGGATACCCATTAAGTGCTTAAGCTGGCCCATGGCAATCAAGATACCAGCAGCTGTGATAAAGCCACTGACAACGGGACGGCCTAGTAAGTTAGCGATAAACCCAAGTTTAAAAATACCCATAATGAGCATGAGTACTCCGGATATCAGCGCCAAAGCCATGGATAGGGTAATTACGTCTATGCCGGTTTCGGCGTAGGCTATGCCAACAGCGTTAGCAGAGAGTAGGGATATAACCGCTACGGGGCCTACTGCCAAGGTACGGCTAGAGCCGAACATAGCGTAAGCTAGTAAAGGTAGAATACTTGCATACAAACCAGTAGCAGGTGGTAAGCCCGCTAACATGGCGTAGGCTAAACTCTGGGGAATCAGCATCACGGTGACAATAATTGCCGCCATAAAATCTTGCTGCAGGGTTTTACCGTCGTAGTCTTTAAGCCAAGCTTGGGCGGGCCAAGCTTGCCATACTGCTGTCCAGAGTTTTGTCATTGTGTTTAGGCTGATGCAATCTTGTTAACAGGAATTTTAATGTAGCTGATGCCATTTTCCTCTTCAGGAGGCAAGTGACCGGCCCGCATATTAACCTGAACCGAAGGCATTAACAAACGTGGCACGTCCAGCTGCGCATCACGGGTGGTGCGCATTTCAATGTACTCGTCACGGGTCTTGCCAGCAAGGTGGATGTTGTTCTCTTTTGATTCGCCAACCGTGCTTTGCCACTGTAACTCACGCCCACCCGGCATATAGTCATGACACATGAATAAACGTGTGGCGTCCGGCAAGTTAAGGATACGTTGCAAGGAATCGTATAGGGCTTCGGCGTCGCCACCTGGGAAGTCACAACGGGCGGTGCCATAGTCTGGCATAAATAAGGTGTCACCTACAAAGCAGGCATCGCCTACCAAGAAAGTCATGCAAGCTGGTGTGTGGCCTGGGGTGTTCATCGCCAAAACTTGCATATCACCAATGTTAAAGGTTTCGTTGTCAGCAAGGAGCTTATCAAATTGACTTCCATCCATCTCAAACTCAGTGCCAGCATTGAATAGACCGCCAAACACACCTTGCACCACGGTAATGTTAGTACCGATCGCAATCTGGCCACCTAACTGCTCTTTAATGTAAGGGGCAGCAGAAAGGTGATCGGCGTGTACGTGGGTTTCTAGCAACCACTGTACTGTTAGGCCTTGTTCCTTAACGGAAGCGATGATTTCATCGGCAGACTTGGTGCTAGTACGGCCTGAATTAGGCGCGTAATCCAACACCGAATCAATAATGGCGCACTGCTTGGTTGCAGGGTCTGCAACAATGTAACTTAAAGTGGATGTGTCCGCGTCAAAAAACTTAGTAATTTGTGGGCTGCTCATGATGGCCTCCGTCGGCGCATATGTGATTGGATATGGCACCATTATATGTAGGTAAATTAGAAAAATCAAATATAAGGTATAAGTTTATTTCAAAAAGTAATAAAGGTGCGGCTGCTCTACTCCTAATGCTACCTATCCATTGTTATGTATATCTCATTAGTAATGCCTAATGAATTTATTTCATTAGTTTGTATAAAAGTGCAGCATGCTTAATTAGTGCAATTGACAACCTATAGTGAGGTGGTTGCTTGGCTGTGTTCGATATGTGTTTTTATGCGTTGCTAGTGTCAATAGGCGCTAAGTCCTATGAGCTGTTACAATAGTGCAGCTGCAGCATAAGCGGTGCTGCTTATAGAGGTTTTAGCCGAGGTTTTTGTCTTGATTACCATTAAGAAGTACCCTAATCGCAGAATGTATGACACATCACAAAGCCAATATGTGAATTTGGATTACATTAAGCAGTTGATTATTGATCACCAAGATTTTGAAGTAGTGAGTTCGAAGGGCGGGGAAGATCTGACCAAAACTATTTTGCTGCAAATTATTAGCGAATCTGAAACCAATGAACAACAGTCCTTGTTGACCAATGCTCTGCTAAAACAGCTGATCCGCTTTTATGGTGGCGATATGCAAGTATTTGTGCGCCAGTACTTAGAGCAGAGTATGTCCAGCTTTCTAGAGCAGCAAGATGCTGTGCAGGGCGTGATGAAAAACCTCATGGATGCCAGTCCTATGGGCATGTTTGGTAAAATGATGCAAGGCAATATGAATCCATGGGCCGCAGCGGGTGGTTCGAATAGCACCGACGGCAAGGATAAAGACCCAGAAACAGGCCCGAGTGGTAAATCAGAATAGTGTTAAAGAGTATTATGTTGCGGTGCAGCAAATAGTGCTTGACCTTGATCATTTCAGGACGTAGACTTTAGTTATTGTGCTGCGGTGCAGCAATATTTAATTTTTAGGAGTTCTACTATGTTTGACCAGTTCGCTACGCAAATGCAAAAATCCATGCAACCACTAACTGACCTAATGGCTGTTAATAGCAAGATGTTTGAACAGCTTGCCCAGCAGCAAACGGCTTTGGTGAGCACTATGGTTAATGATGGTATGGCTTACGCTGGTAGTTTTTCTGGCCAGCAGCAGGACGTTAACGCATTAGTCGAAGGCCAAAAGTCGTATATTGAAGCAGCACAGGGCAAGATGACTGCTGCTGGCCAAGACGTATATGCCGTTGTATCAGCTGCCCAAGCCCAGGCAAGTGACATTGTTACTAGCGCTTTTGCAGAATTGAATGCTAACCCTGTAGTTGCACCAGTAGTCGCTGCTGTAAAGCCTGCTAGCAAAGCAGCACCTAAAGCAGCCAAATAATTTACACCGCACCAATAGGTCACTGGGCTCAATAGTTTCAGCTTGACTATAGGTATGTGTATAAAACCCTCTTAGGTAGTTTCCTAAGGGGGTTTTTTGGTTTATAGGTGATTTAACTCTGGGCAAGAGTCTTTTTTGCTGCAATGCAGCATAAAGTGCTTGACCTAGAATTTGAAGTCGTTATAATGCCATTTATCGAATATGTTGCAGTGCAGCAATTCAGAGCTAATTAATGAACTCTATCGGAGCTTAACTATGATTGACCAAATGAACGAGCAACTTCAAAAAGCCATGCAACCTGTGACTGAACTAGCTACTGCAAACGCAAAGGCGCTTGAGCAGCTGGCATCTCAACAGCAGGCTTTGTTCTCAAACTTAATTAATGCTTCTGTATCTTTTTCTTCAAGCGTTGCCGACAACAAGGACGTTAATAGCCTTGTAGCAGCGCAAAAAGCTTATGCTGACGGTGTTCAGGAGCAGGTTGTATCTGCTGCTAAAGATGCCTACGAAGTGATCACCGCTGCACAAGCTAAAGCCGGTGAAGTGATGCAAACCGCTATGCAGGAATCACAAGCCGCTGTTGTTGAAGCAACTAAGTCTGCTAAGTAATAGCGCTTGAAAATTTGCTGAGCGGTTGCTACATAGCAACTAGCTTAAGATAGCCTCTGTTTGGTTTATGGACTGCAGGGGCTTTTTTGTGTTTGATAAATAACAAAAAGGGACACTATGAGTAAGCAAAAAACAGCCTTGGTCACGGGTGCTGCCAGCGGTATTGGCTTGGCTATTAGTCAACACTTGGCTAAGCAGGGCTATAAGGTGTGGGTTTCGGACATAAACCTGGAGTCGGCGCAAAAGGTTGCAAAACTAATCAGCGGCCAAGCCCTTGCTTTGGATGTGACTCAACAGGGTCAAATTGACACTGCCGTCGCCACCATTGCCGCGGCAGATGGGTATTTGGATTTATTGGTAAACAATGCTGGTATACAGCATGTAGCACCCTTGGAGGACTTTCCTGTCGATAAATGGCGCTTAGTTAATGATGTGTTGCTTGTTGGGCCAGCCATGCTAACGCGTGGGTTTTTACCCATGATGCGTACTAATAACTATGGTCGAATCGTAAATATTGGTTCTATTCATGCCTTGGTGGCCTCACCATACAAGAGCGCTTATGTTGCGGCAAAGCATGGCTTACTTGGGTTTTCTAAAACCATTGCTTTAGAAACAGCAGAGCAGGACATCACCATTAATACTATTTGCCCGGCCTATGTGAAAACTGCTTTGGTCGACAAGCAGATTGCTGACCAAGCCAAGCGCCATGATATATCAGAAGCACAAGTGATCAGTGACATCATGTTGGCGCCAATGCCCAAGAAGAGTTTTATTGCGGTGGAAGAAATATGCGCTGCAGTTGATTATCTGATTAGTGATCTGGCACGTAATGTGACTGCGCAAAATATGCTAATAGATGGTGCTTGGACAGCTCGTTGAGGCCGTCCATTATTACCACCTGTCGGTATAAGAAGACGCACCACTGATTAGTGGTGCTTGGCTATGAAAGTACCAATTCTAGGTGCTATTTCAGTGCGGAACTTGGAGCCACTGAAAATGCCATAATGACCTACGTCAGGGTACAAGTCATATTGCTGCTTATCACTAGCTAGCTGAGTACATAAAGCATGGGCTGCCTTGGTTTGGCCAACAGCACATATGTCGTCTTGGCCACCCTCTACGGTATACAGAGCCGTGTCTGTAATAGCGCTCAAATTAACGCTATCACCTTTATATATTACCTTACCTTGAGGTAGATGATGATGCATAAACACGCTTTCTAAGGTTTCCAAATAGAAGGATTCTGTCATATCCAATACGGCCATGTACTCGTCATAGAAGTGACGGTGACGATCGGCCGCGGTGTCATCGCCAGCCACTAGGTGCTGGAAGAAGTTGACATGTTTTTTGGCGTGTGTGGATAGGTTCATAGATAGAAATGAGCTGAGCTGCAGAAAACCAGGGTAGACTTTGCGGCCTTGACCTGGGTAGCCCATAGGTACCGTCATAATGACGTTTTTCTTAAAGAAGTCGATGCTATTTTTGGCAGCATATTCGTTGACCTTGTTAGGGTTAACGCGGGTATCAATAGGGCCTGCCATTAGCGTCAAAGACTTGGGTGTACAGGGGTCTTTAGCTTGGGACATAACGGCAGTGGCAATCAAAGACTGCACGGTAGGCTGGCACACGGCTACTATGTGGGCATTGGGACCCAGTTCATGCATAAAATCGATAAGGTAAGAAACATAGGTTTCAAAACCAAAATCACCATCAGTTAAGGGGACTTCTCTAGCGTCTGCCCAGTCCGTGATATAGACATCATGGTCGGTCATCAAGGTGGCGACAGTGTCCTTTAACAAGGTGGCAAAGTG
>CALKFY010000065.1 GCA_938084925.1 uncultured Pseudomonadales bacterium | reverse complement strand
TAGATTGATCTTGTGGCTAACTAACACCTCCGTGCCTACCGTGACCTTGTCTAAGCTAATGTTTTCGCCAGTGCCCATGTGCGTATACTGGGTTTGGATAACCACGCCATTGTGGCTTGCAGCAGACGTTTGCTCTTGCTTAACACCCGTAGCGGTAAAGCTTAGGTACATGGCTTGTGCGGACGCATTTTTGAAACTGGACCAGTTGTCCTGTTGCACAAGGTAGTCGGCGACATCGGCCAAGGCCATATCTCTAAAATCGATAGTCACGGGTAGATTAGCGGCTAGTTGTTTGGCCTGCCCCAATTGATCTGCTAGACGGATTAACCAGGCTTTTTCTTGGGTGCTAAGCCAGCGCTTATCCTGCGCTTCTTTAAACAGCTCTTGCATTTGGCTGTAGGCCTTTTCTTTTAGCGTAGCATCGCCTTTGGCAATCACCAGCAGCGTGTTACTAAGCATGGCGGCATCGCGCAAATAGCTACTATAGTCCTCACGATACCAATAGCCGGTTTTGGGCAACTGGGTGTTAGCCAATAGCTGATTAACCAGCGTCTCCTGCCCTATCATGTTGGCCGCCAAGAGTAGGTGGCTGTAAACCTGCGGACGGTATTGCTTACGCAGTACTTTGCTAATTAGGTAGCGCAAATCACCTGGGTCTAGTACACCCATTTTGGCCCTTAGGTAATAGGCGTATGCGTGGCTGGCGACACTGTCACCGCGGTAACGCTGCACATAGGAGCGTACCCCTTCCAACATGTGTTGCGGCACGGTATAGCCCAGCTTGTTTGCCTTTAGCAAAAATTCTGCGGCATACATGGTGAGCCATTCTTCACTGCGGCTACCGCCACGCCAAAGGCTAAAACTGCCATTACGTAGCTGCATACTAGCCAAATGCTGAATCGCCTTGTCTAGGTGCTGTTTTTGCTTGCTTGGCGTCTCACCTGAGTTGCTTGCAGGGCCATTTAAAATAAGTATTGGCCAAGCTTTGCTGGTGGTTTGTTCCAAACAACCAAAGGGATAGCGGCTAAGGCTGTCGGCTAGCCACCCAGTGTCAAAACTAGGTTTGTCCGTGGCTTGCAAACTCATGTGGCGGCTGTCTTTGTTTAGGTCTCCCACTAGGCTTAGCAGGGTGGTACGTTCACCTGGTGCCACTAGGGTTTGCTGGTAGTGGGTTTCGATAAAGCGGTTTTGCACTACCGTAAGATCCCAGGTGTATACTTGGGGCGTTTTGCCTTTTACTTTAACTGTAAGGCCCAAGCGGTGGTTGCCTATTTGTTGGCTCCGCACACGTGCGGCAACGCTCTTACGCTGGCCTTGGCCAAGGGCAATAGAAGCCTTGGCATCGTCCAGTATTAAACCCTCTGTAGCCTGCCATTCTAGGCTGATTTCTTGCCCCTCTGGCAATTCAATATTGTGCACAGAGACACCTATTTCAGCGGTGTCACCTTGGGCTAAAAAGCGTGGCAAACTGGGTTGCACAACCAACGGGTAGCGTACCAACATGGCCTTGCTAGTTGCGCCCATCGCCAAGTCATCAAAGGCCACAGCCATGAGGCGCACTTGCCCATTGAATTGAGGGAAGGTGATGTCCACGCTGGCTTTACCCTGGTCATCCACAGCCACCAGGTCACTGACGATGGCAACAGGTTTAACAAAGGTATCCATGGGTGGTGCTGTCGGCGCACCGCCGTCACTGTCGCCACCAAAGCGTAACTTTAATAGCTCACCGTCTTTATGTTGAATAAGATGCCCATAAAGGTCACGAATGCCCAAGCCTAAACGACGTTTTTGTAAGAACCATTGTCCGGGGTTGGGGGTTTGGTAACGGGTAAGCTGCAAGATACCTTCGTCCACGGCAGCCAGCACCACCGGGCTTCCCGCAGGCAAGTTGGTGTCTATGTGTATGCTGGTCTGCTCGTTGGGGCGCACTTGCTCTGGCGCGTGAATACGCAGTGTGGTGTGCAGCTGCGGGCGCTCAACCTTAACGTGGGTGATACCAATTGCACGCGCAGGGCCTACTTGTTCTTTACCGGGACGGTATACGCTGGCAATAAAGTATACACCCTGCCCCCACTCCGCTTTGGCTTCAAGTTGTAGCTCTGTCGTTGCCTTGCTGAGGTCGATTAAATGTTCTTCGATGATGTGATCATTGGCCACCAGCAAGTGCAATTGGCCGGCATAGGGGGCTTCCACTATTAATGCCAAGCTATCCCCGACCTGCAGGCTTTTTACCGCTGGTGCTAGCTTAACGTTATCTGGCGTAGCAGATTGCGAGCCATCGGCCTGCCACCAGCCATTTCTAAAGGCTAGTTGCGTGGTTTGGTTGCTAGCGGTATCTGTAACTTCTAGGCGGTAGCGTCCCCAATCCATTATGCCAAAATCAATACTTGCAAGGCCTGCGGCATTGGTTATGACGCTACCACTTTGGACTATGTTCTGATCAAACTTAGACACCTTGTAGCGCCACCTAGAGCTAGTGTAGTACCAATGATAATCCCAATTTTCTTGTATCAAGGTATAGCGCAAATCCGCACCAGCAATAGGTTGTTGGGCACTAGTGATGTTAGCTAGATTCAACACCACAGGTTTATTACGATCATATACGGGATAGTCGTTTTGCGTTTTTATCCCCACCCACGAAGGCAGCTGAATGGCAGCTAGTTGGATGTGGCGAGTGGCTACCCGGTTGCTGGGTTCTTTCACCTCTACCCGCACGTCCATGACGAGTGCTTGTTGTTGCCAGGCAGGCTGCAACAGGTTGTTCGGCACCTTTACCTGGGCCAAACCGGATGCATCTGTGGTTACGGCATCTAGCCGACTGACATCGGTACTAAAGGCTTGCGCCGAGCCAAATACATAGCCCTTGTATTGATCAAATAAACGGCGCTGTTGTTTAACAATGGCTTGGCTTGTGACTTCTAAATTGCTAGCGGGGGCGCCATAGAGAAAATCACTTTGCACCGCTACTTGGGTAGCATCATTGCTATAAGTGGGATTATCCGTGTGCAGTGCCACCTTGATGGTTTCTGGTACATAGTCTGCCACTTCAAAGTTAAGCTTACCAATAGGTGCCTCTTGCGGATTCAAAAACAAAGCCGCCTGCCACTGGCCAGTGCGCCCAGAGCTAGGAATGCTCAAGCGTTGTTGAAAACCACCGTGGTTCAAAGCATAGATGGAGCGCGTTACGGCCACATCGCCACTGGGACGGATCAGCTTTAAGGTTAACGGCATATTGCCAACGGCCTTGAGGGACTCGTCCCTGACCATAGCCGTTAATACCAATGTTTCACCAAGGCGGTAGACACCCCGCTCAGAGAATAAATAGGCGTTCAGTGGTGTTAATGCCGGCGCCCCATCAACAGGCCTGTCCGACATATCCAACTGCTGGCCCGTCAGGTTCAGTACCGCATATTCCCCACTATCGCCAAGATGGCGAACCTGCACAGGTTGATGGCCAAACTTCCCCTGCATCAAGGTAGCATCAAACACAACTTTGCCTTGGGCATTGGTGAAAGCCGTATCCAGCA
The DNA here is from genome assembly GCA_938084925.1 of uncultured Pseudomonadales bacterium. Classification (GTDB taxonomy): domain Bacteria; phylum Pseudomonadota; class Gammaproteobacteria; order Pseudomonadales; family Balneatricaceae; genus Njordibacter. The sequence continues at coordinate 513 of CALKFY010000065.1, read as the reverse complement.
GATCATGGTTGCTGGCTACTAGGTCTACTTTAATACCGGCCTTGGGCAAACCTGTCTGATAAGAGCGAGCATATACCGACAAGCCATCATTGCCTTGGTAGGTGGTGAGGCCTATGTCAGTATAAATCAGGGTTTGTACGTCTTGGTCTGACCAGCGGTCTTGGCCTGTATCAGCATGAATAACATAAGCACCGGGCGGGTGATCATGCAGCACCTCAGACAAGTCCAGGTTGATGCGTTTGCTTTGGTTGTTACTAATCTGCCAGTTTAGCTCGGTTTTGCCAATAAACTGTGCGCTCTTGGTTAAGCGGTCGATACTCCAACCTCGGTAGCTTTCAAAGAATTGCTCGGATTGCATGCTGTCTTTTACCTGCTCGGGGGACAAGCGGTAAACAGAAACAGTGGCAGCCTGCATATTCACTACTTTTACTGGCACCCTGGCATTTTGATTGCTTGGCAGTATATAAGTTGCCGTTTGAAACTTGAATTCGGGGTCTCTATCGCCAATAGAAA
>CALKFY010000064.1 GCA_938084925.1 uncultured Pseudomonadales bacterium | reverse complement strand
GGGCAAATTTTAAAGCTGATCACTTTTAGCATGGTATCTCCAATAGCTATGGTGTGTTGGTACTTATATAGACGCCAGGGTCTCGAAAAAGACGCAGCCTAGGCGTAAAAAATTAAAAATAATTAGCCTCCTTGTAAATTTGAGAGTATGTTGGCGGCAATTTAATCATTACAGTACTGGCAACGAGAGGTTGGCCATGGCAAGTAGACAGGGTTTGGATGGTCTAGCGGTGATGCTGTTGCTGGGCTTATGTACAGTATGGGCCTTACAACAGGTGTTAGTAAAAGCTGTGGCAGCGGATATGGCTCCAGTGCTGCAGTTGTCTATCCGGTCGGGTATTTCAACGGCTGTTATAGCGCTGATTTTGTTTTTCCAAGATAAGGCTTTATTTACCGCTCACACATGGAAGCCTGGATTGTTGGCGGGCTTGTTGTTTGCCCTGGAGTTCTTGTTTATTGCCGAAGGGCTACGTTTTACAACGGCCTCCCATATGGTGGTGTTCTTGTATACTACACCCATTTTTACGGCACTTTTTCTCTCTTGGGCACTGCCTAGTGAACGCTTAACTATGCTGCAATGGTTAGGTGTTGTCTTAGCCTTTGTGGGGTTAGTAATTGCCTTTATGTATGGTGATGAGTCAGCCGATAACGCCCCAGATTTGTTGTGGGGAGACTTTTTGGCCATATTAGCTGCTTTGTCTTGGGCGCTGACTACAGTAGTGATTCGTATGAGTAGGTTGTCAGAAGCACCGAGCCAGCAAATACTCTTTTATCAGGTGCTGGTGGGTTTTGTTTTACTTATGGGAGTGACCTTTGTTAGCGGTCAAACACAGATTCAATGGAGTACACCCTTGGTACTGAATCTGATCTTTCAAACCATTGTCGTTGGCCTAATTAGCTTTACAATCTGGTTGTGGATGTTGCGCCGTTATGTGGCTTCTCAGCTTAGTGTATTTACCTTTTTAACACCTGTCTTGGGTGTATTGCTGGGAGCGGCGTTATTGAACGAACCCCTAGAAAATAGCTTTCTCGTAGGGGCTTTATTGGTTGTCGCTGGTATGCTATTGGTGCATGGTCACCGTCAGCTAGGGCGCTGGTTTATGCGAACTTAGCGCACCTTAATAGACGGCAGGGTGGCGACGCTTACGGCGGGTACCACTAGCTTGAACCACAACACCTAAGATGATCACGCTGCCGCCGATTAGGGTCCAATAACCAGGATGCTCATTGAGCAGCATCCATACCCAAAGTGGGCTCAGGATTACTTCTAGCATGGTTAGCAGAGTCAGCTCGGCTGCCGGTACATGGCGTGAACCCTTGATAAACAGGATCAAAGCGATACCCATCTGTACAACACCTAAGCCTAGAGCAATTAAGATGTCATTGATTGGTAGTAGAAAGCTATCAATAAATAGTGCAGCAAAGGCCATGGACGTTAAACCAGCTACCAAGGCTGCTGGAACCATGTCGATGTTCTTGCAGTGGCGCATAATGACGGTGAAACAGGCGTAGCAAAGGGCCATAAAGAAGGCGAAGCCCATGCCGATTAAACCATCGCTGGATAACCCGCCGTTGACCATTATAAGTACCCCGGAGGTGGTGCAGGCAATGGCTAACCAAGTGCGTTTTTTAACCCTTTCTCCCAAAAACATACGGCCCAACAGAGCAGCAATAAAGGGTGCAGTGCTTAAGATAAAGGTCACGTTGGCAACACTGGTATAGATCAGAGCAAAGATATTGCCAAAAAAAGAAGCACCGGTCAGGCAGCCAGCAATAAAACCCATTAGGCCAATGCCACGTATGGAAGTCACGACCTGACCCTTATTGCGCCACATCATATAAGCCAGTAGCGTGATAGATAGACCAACAGAGCGATAAAAGACGATATGCCAGCCAGTAGCTTCTTCCGTCAGGCGCACGCCAATACCCGCCAAGCTCCATAAAAAGCCACAGGCTATAACCATAAGGGCACCACGCCGGTAGGCGTGGTCGATAACTGTGTCGACAGTGGCAGTAGTCATGGTAATACCTCTTTGGCTACGGTGTTTTGTAGCCGTTCCTCACGCTTGTATTCGTGATAAATATGATTAGGGGGCGCCATGTTAGTTTTACATGTAACAATTGGCAAACAATAAAACCCCCTACCCATGATAAGTAATTTTGATGAGGTCTAAGGTAAAAAAAGACAGTGGTGTTTAGGGGAAGGTTAGGGATTGGATGGAGGCTCGGGGTTGGCTAGATAGGTGGCAATGGCATGTTGATCAGCTGCGGTCAGTTGTGACGTATTTTCAACTACTTCTGCCATGCTGCCACCAAAGAAATCCCCGTCTGGGGTCATGCCTATCTGTATGGCAAACAGCAGGTCATCAAGTAGCCAAGGTTGGTTACGTTTCGACATATCAATACCAGGTACCTGTTCTCCATCTGGGCCTGCTTCGTTACCTTGCAAATGTACGCCGGTATCCATCGCCATGGTTAGGGTACGAGGGCTATGGCATTCGCCACAGTGACCGGGGCCAGTAACAATATAGGCGCCGCGGTTCCATGCAGCCGACTGGTGGCTATTGGGCAAAAACGTTTCTGGGGTGAAATTAAGCCATTGCCAAAGATGCAGGCCGTACCTTAGATTAAAAGGAAAACCTAGGTCGTGTTCTGGGGTCGCTTTGCCTATGGCAGGCAAACTATCCAGATAAGCTTTGAGATCTCCAAGATCGGCATCTGTCATACGAGTGTAAGATGTATAGGGGAATGACGGATAATAGGGATCACCATCTGGGCTGATACCGTGGCGCATAGCATGATTGAATTCTGTTTGGCTCCAAAAGCCAATACCATGAACATTATCTGGGGTGATGTTAGGTGGATAGAAGGTGCCGAAATCAGTGGCTAAGGCAACACCTCCAGACATGGCGGGAGCATCCTCACCAGTGTGACAAGAGTGACAACCTCCCATAGTGGCTATGTATGCTCCGCGTTGCTCGGGCGTGCTTACGTCAGCATGTCCTGGCATGGGTATCATGCTGGCGATAAGGGCAAGTAATGAGGTAAGGCACACTAGCCTTACCCTTGATACAAATGCCATGATCAAAGTTTAGTCACGTTTGATGCGGTACTTCTTGTGACAACCAGAACAACTTTTGCCAACCATACCGAAGGCTTTCTTGATAGCTTTTTCATTGCCTTCATCGGCAGCATTCATTAGGCCTGCGATGGCATTCACAGCGGCTTGGTTTTTGGCTGAGAAGTCTTCCCAGTTATCCCAAATTTTAGCTTTGGCAGCAGAATCGCCACCATGAGAACCAGCTGGAAAAAGGTCCAGCATGCCTTCCATCGCATCAGCCATACTTTCTGCACTAAAGGAAAATTGGTCGGCATCAAATGCACTGCGACCCTTGACCATAGATGCCATTGTTTTGGCTTCACTGCCTAAGGTTTTCATGCGATCTTCACGCTCTGTAACGGCGTCGTTGGCCACAGTTGGCTGAGCGATAAGCAGACATGCGGCAACGCCTGCTAACAAAGATTTTACGGACATGTTTCGTCTCCTTGTGGTTAACAAACATTTATAAAACAACGTGTTTAACTACCATACAGGAGGCCGGTTTTTTGGTCTAGGAGATTTTTGTAAAGATAAAAAGTAGGCGATGCTGCCCACTACCATAGATGAACCCAAATGCTGGCTGCGTAACCTAAGGCAATCACGGGTGTCCAGCGCAGGTGGCCAAAGAAGGTGTATTGGCCGCGTGCTTGCCCCATTAATGCTACACCAGCGGCAGAGCCAATGGATAGTAAGCTGCCACCGACACCTGCCGTCAAGGTGACTAGCAACCACTGTTGTAAAGGCATATCCGGTTGCATGGTAAGGACAGCGTACATAACAGGTATGTTATCGACTAGGGCAGAAAGAAGGCCGACGCTGACGTTAGCCCAAGTAGGTGAAAATTGACCGTAGAGCACTCCAGACGCGAGTTCTAAATAGCCGATATAACCTAAGCCGCCCACGGCCATGATAACACCGTAGAAGAAGAACAAGGTGTCCCACTCCGCTTGGGCTATCTTGTCGAAAACATCAAAGCTGTATTCGTCATGACGAGAGCCTGGGGGAGCCTCCATGCCACGGGTCCAGGTAGGTGAACGACGACGTAGGTAATAGCCATAAAATTTGAGATAGGCTAGACCCAGCATCATGCCATACACTGGTGGCAAACCGAGTACACTTTGGAAAATAACAGCTGTAGTAATGGTAGCAAAGAATAGTCCCACGATGACTAGGCCACCTACTTTAATGTTCACTTCGTCGGTATCGTGAGATGCGGGTATTTGTTTGCTCACAGCGAACTGCATAATCAGTGCTGGCACTAAGAAGTTAGTAAGGGCAGGTGCGACCAGTTGAAAGAACTCGGTAAAGTTGACCATGCCTTTCTGCCAAACCATCAAAGTTGTGATATCACCAAAGGGACTAAAGGCACCACCGGCATTGGCAGCGACAACGATGTTGACACAAGCCACGGACACAAAGTGTGGATTATTGTGACCTACAGACATGACTACGGCGGCTAAAATCAGGGCGGTGGTTAGGTTATCTGCTACGGGCGAAAGGAAAAAAGCAATCCAGCCCGTAACCCAAAACAGCTGGCGGTAGCTAAGGGAACGGGAAATAAGATAGTGACGTAAAGAATCAAATACGCCGCGTTCTAACATGGCGTTTATGTAGGTCATGGCCACCAGTAAAAAGAAGAATAGTTCGGCATATTCCAAGAAATTGTGGCGCAATGCGTCACCTACTTGGGCATCTTGCCCGTAATAGATAGCAATAAGCACCCAGATTAAGCCAGCTGCCAATAGTACGGGTTTGGATTTTCTTAAATGAATACGTTCTTCCAATATCACCAAGCCATAGGCAGCTACAAATATACATAGAGCGGTGATGCCTAACCAAGTTGTGGTTGCAGAGGCTGATTCACCCTGCGCTAAAACGGCAGGAGATAGACAAAGTAGGGTTAAAACGGCACTAACAAATTTGAACATTAAAATGGTTACTCAAATGGCAATAACGACCATAACAGGGTCATGTAGATTAATTGAAATCAATTTTACTCATAATAAGCCGTCTAACGTCTGACGCCAATCAGTTTTCTAGTCATTGTTATGCTTGATATAGGGGGATGTCGCAGAGAATACCCCAAGTAATGCATGACATAAGCTCAACGTAGACGTATCCTAGGCGCCAAATTAGCTACCAGTGTATGAATTGTAATGACCAAAAAGCTTGCCATCTATCTGACCAATACGGAACGCAGCGGTTGGGATGCCCCTTACCCTGACTATGCAGTTATGACGGCAGATCTGTTGGCACCTTTGTTGCCTGATTATGAAATAGACTTGTTTGACGCTGTTACCGGTGAGTTGCCGCAGCAGCCATTGGCTTATGACGCAGTGGTATTGACTGGATCAGTCGCTAATGTGACAGACCCTGAACCATGGATGGAACCACTATTTGAACAGATACGTCAGTTGGATGCTGCGTCGACCAAATTGGTAGGCATTTGTTTCGGCCATCAAGCTATTGTTCATGCTTTGGGTGGTAACGTGGGTCCGGCTGAGCCACAAGTCGGTATCGCTCCCATTCGAGTTACCCAGCGTCAAAAATGGATGCAACCATGGCAGCCTAGGGTGGCATTGTTGTGTGGTAATTTACAACAGGTTCAATCCTTACCGGCAGGCTTTGATTTGTTGGGTGATCATCCTCAATGCGGCATTCCGCTGTATGCTAAAGGCGAACATATTTTAGGTTGCCAGTATCACCCAGAATTTTGCATTGATTATGTGAGTTTATATATAGATCTAGTGGCCTCAAAACTTGGCTCAGAGCTGACAGACAAAGCTCGTCAGCAACTAAAAGGCCACCATGATGGTGACCTTATGGGGCAATGGATAGCTAACTTTATACAGGCTTAGTCCGTCGCTAATTTTAGATAATGCTGGTAGCGCTCGTTCACTTCTCGTTGCGCCTGTTGATGCAGTTGTTCGGCTATTTCGGGGGCGTTCAAGTGTAAGTGGTTGAAGCGCCCTTCGCCCTTCATAAACTCCTCGTAGGCAACACTAGGTGGCTTACTATCCATGACCATCGGATTTTTACCTTCTGCTTTCAATCTAGGGTCATAGTGGAATAGAGGCCAGTGCCCTGTTTCTACCGCTAAACGTTGGCGGTCATGGTTGTGGCCAAGGTCAACGCCGTGAGAGATACAAGGCGCATAGGCAATGATTAAAGAAGTACCTGGATAGGCCTCAGCCTTGAGCATCATCTTCAAGGTGTGTAAATCCTTCGCGCCATAGGCAACTTGTGCTACAAATACATCACCATAGCTGATGGCGACATCGGCGAGGTTCTTCTTGCTGGTACGTTTGCCAGCGGCAGAGAACTTGGCTCCTGCGCCCACGGGAGTGGCCTTAGAGGTCTGCCCCCCCGTGTTGGAATAGACTTCCGTATCCAATACCAGAATGTTTACATCTCGGCCTGACGCTAGGGCGTGATCGACACCACCAAAGCCAATGTCATAGGCCCAACCATCACCGCCTATAATCCAGACACTGCGGCGAATGAGTACATCTACCTTGTCTAGCAGCTGCTGTGTTTCCGCTGTGTCTATACTTTCTAACTTGGTAATCAATTCGGCTAGATATTGGCGTTGCTGCAAAATGCTCGCTTCTGTACGTTGCTCTGATTCTAGCAAGGCCTGTACTAGCTCATCGCCAAGCTGCGGTCGCATTAGTGCAAGGCTGTGTTCAACTTCCTGAAGTTGCTGGTCAGCGGCAATGCGCATGCCCATGCCAAATTCGGCATTGTCTTCGAATAGGGAGTTGCTCCAAGCTGGGCCACGACCTTCAGTCGTAATGGTCCAAGGTGTGGTTGGTAGGTTGCCACCGTAAATAGACGAGCAGCCGGTGGCATTGGCAACCACCATGCGTTCACCAAATAACTGTGTCGCTAAGCGGATATAAGGTGTTTCACCACAACCAGTACAAGCCCCGGAGAATTCAAACAAGGGCTGCATAAGCATGCTGCCTTTGATGGTATCCGCACGTACTTGGGTACGATCGTATTCTGGCAGTTGTAAGAAGTGCTGCCAGTTGTCCCTTTCTTGTTCTAACAAAGGTTTTTCTAAAGGCTGCATGTTAAGGGCCTTGTGTTGAGGGTCTTTTTTATCCGTAATAGGGCAAATTTCCACACACAAGCCACACCCAGTGCAGTCTTCAGGCGCAACCTGATAACTGATAAGAGTGCCGGGTTCAAATTCCTTGCCTTTAATCGGAGCAGATTTAAAATCTTGGGGGTGGTCTTTGTTATCGGCATCGGTAAAGGCTTTGCTGCGTATCGCCGAATGTGGACAAACAAAGGGGCACTTACCACAGTCGATACACATGTCGGCTTCCCAAACGGGAATTTCCGTAGCTAGGTTACGTTTTTCCCAAGCTGCAGTGCCCGTAGGCCAGGTGCCATCTATAGGAAACGCGCTTACTGGCAAGTCATCACCATGGCCAGCAATAATTGGCCCCGTAACCTGCTGCACAAATTCCGGTGCTGCTGGTGATACCGGTGGTTTGAGTTTGATCTCAGAGGACACCTCTTGTGGTATTTCAATAGCTATCAAATTTGCTACTGCAGCGTCTATTGCGGCATGGTTTTGTTGTACAACAGCCTCTCCTTTTTTGCCGTAGGTTTCGGTCGCGGCTTGCTTCATTGCGGCCACGGCCTGGTCTTTAGGCAATACATTAGAAATAGCAAAGAAGGCACTTTGCATAACCGTATTGATACGTTTGCCCATGCCAGTTTCGGCTGCAGTTGCTGCTGCATCAATGGCCCATATCTGAATGCCCTTGTCGATAATGGAGCGTTGCATACCAGCCGGTAAAGACTGCCAGATCTGGTCTTTTGCTTGGCTAGTATTGAGTAAAAATACCGCACCAGCTTTTGCCATATCGAGCATGGCATAGCGTTGCAGAAATAGCTCTTGGTGGCAGGCCACAAAGTCAGCTTGATGAGGGCCGATTAAATAGGTGGATTGAATCGGTTCAGGACCAAAGCGCAAATGAGATACGGTAATAGCGCCGGTTTTTTTGGAATCATAAACAAAATAACCTTGGGCGTGATTATCTGTTTTTTCACCGATGATCTTGATGCTGTTACGGTTGGCACTAACGGTGCCATCGCTACCTAAGCCATAGAAAACGGCTTTAAACTGCGCCGCCACTTCTGTTGGTACGAAGCTGTCATCCCAAGCCAAACTACTATTAGAAATGTCATCGTGGATGCCAACGGTGAAGTTGTTTTTTAAGTTCTCACCTTGCAGCATGGTAAAGACGCTTAGCACCATAGCAGGAGTAAATTCCTTGGAGGAGATGCCGTAGCGGCCACCACAAATGCGTGGCATAGCACACGGCCAGTCGTCACTGCCTGCTGCGCTAGCTAAAGCGGTAATCACATCTTTATACAATGGCTCGCCATCAGCGCCAGGTTCTTTGGTGCGATCTAGCACGGCGATGCTTTGCACGTTCTTAGGCAGAGCCTGTAAAAGATGCTGCTGAGAGAAAGGGCGATATAAACGAACTTTGATAGCTCCTACTTTATGACCTTGAGCGACTAGTTCTTTAACTGTTTCTTCTACTGGGCCGACACCGGAGCCCATGAGTACGATGACGCGTTCAGCTTGTGGGTGGCCAATGTAATCAAATGGCTGGTAGTGGCGACCCGTTAAGACGCCAAAACGCTGCATGCTATTAGCTACTTTTGCGGCAGCCTCGGCATAGTAAATATTGCTGGCTTCGCGTTGCTGAAAAAAGGTGTCAGGATTTTGTGAGGTGCCACGAATAACTGGATGTTGTGGATTCAGTGCGCGGTTGCGATGAGCACTTACTTCGTTGCTATTCACCATTTGGCGTATGGTGTCATCATCAATAAGCTCAACTTCGTTAATCTCATGGGAAGTTCGAAAGCCATCAAAAAAGTGCAGGAATGGTAAGCGTGTAGTGAGGGTAGCGGACTGGCTGATCAAGGCAAAGTCGTGAGCTTCTTGCACACTGCTAGCGGCTAACATAGCAAAGCCGGTACCGCGTACAGCCATAACGTCACTGTGATCACCAAAGATAGATAAAGCATGGGTCGCTACTGTACGTGCTGCTACATGGAAAACCGTTGGTGTCATCTCACCGGCAATTTTGTACATGTTGGGGATCATTAGCAGTAGACCTTGAGAGGCCGTGAAGGTGGTGCTCATGGAACCGCTTTGTAGGGCACCATGAATAGCGCCAGCAGCACCAGCTTCACTTTGCATTTCGACCACGTCAGGTATGCTGCCGTAAATGTTTTTCTCGCCATCGGCGGACCAGATATCGGCTAGTTCGCCCATAGATGACGCAGGTGTAATAGGGTAAATGGCAATCACTTCGTTGCATTTATGGGCGATACGCGCCGCTGCTTCGTTGCCGTCCATCATGAGCATGATTAGTCTTCCTATAAAACATTAGAGATGGTTAATATAAACCTTACCATGAGTTTTGAAGAAGATACATGATGCAAGCCAAGTTTGTGGCTAGATTTTAGTAGGAAGTTGGCAGGCTGATGTGAATGCTGGTGCCTTGATTGCGGCCGGAGCTAGTGATGTCAATGCCGCCATTAAACAATGCTAGCGTACGTGCTACTGATCCTAGCCCAAGCCCACTACCTGTTTCTTTGGAGGTATAGCCTTGTTCAAATAACTTATTAAGTGCTTGTTCAGAAATGCCGCAACCGTTATCGGTAATGACCAGATTAATTGTACTAGCGGTTGTGGTTTTGACCTGAATGAACAACATGGGTTGGAAGCCAGGTTCTTCCAAGTAGCGTTGTTGCATGGCCTCAATACTGTTTTTAAGTAGGTTGAGCAACATTTGTATAAACAGATTATGGGGGCCGTATATATCGATGAATTTCGGGCAGTCGAGGGTGACTGAAACCTGATTTAGCACCAACATGGCCATAGCTGAGTGGATAGCTTCGTGTAGTTCAAAATGCTGCTTTTCTTGTGTTGCGCGGCGGCTATCTTGATATGAATTGATGGTCGCTTTGATATGACTAGCACTCGTCAACAAGCGGTCATTGTTAAGAACCAAATTGTGGGGGTTATCTGCAGACTGGAGGACATTGTCGAGGCTTGCAGTCAACTTGCTGATAATCTTCTGCAGTTGTTCGGCATCTAGGGAGCTTGATTCTATACTATGTAACCAAGCACAAATGCGCTGCAAATCAGCTTGGCTTTGAGTCGTATGACGCAGGGCAGAATTCATACCGGTTAAAGCATTGCCAATGTTGTGAATTACCGTGGCCATTTGTTGTATTTGGCTGGCTTCATCAGGCGTCTGGTTAGGGGCGGCGCTATGTGTAGACATGGTCCTACCTTATCACGCTTTTCAGCAAACACGAACTATTCATGTATCAGCAAGATGACTAGTCAGCCGCTTATTATTCACGCATAATTTAAGCTTACTTCGTTGATATGCGTTTGATCGAGATACTTATGCCTAACCCTACCGCTTATGTGGCTGCATTAGCACCTTACCAGTTGGCTGATTTAAAACTGGCGCCTGGCATTGAGCCGATCATGCTTGCTCAAAACGAAAGCTTACGTGCGCCTAGTCCCAAGGTGGCGGAGGCGATTGTAAGCGCGGCAGCTTGCGGTCGGTTATATCCAGATCCGAATTGTGATGAGCTGGACAGCGTATTGCGCCAAGCTTATGCATTGCCAGATCAAGATCGTGTTTTAGTCGGTGCGGGTTCTATGGAGTTAATAGGTGTGTTAATTCGTGCCTATGTAGGCCCTGGTGATGAAGTGTTAACGAGTGAGTTTGCTTATGGCTACTTTAGTGTGGCGACAGCCATAGCCGGGGCTGATTATGTGCAGGCCGTCGAGCGAAACTATACGCCCGATGTGGACGCCCTGTTAGCTAAAGTGACAGCCAAGACAAAATTGGTTATTGCCGTTAATCCTGGTAACCCTACTGGTACTGCCATACCGAATAGTGAAATTAGACGTTTGCGCGCAGTCCTGCCCAAAGATGTATTGTTGGTGGTTGATGAAGCCTATGGTGAATTCTCTGATGCTTGGCAGGAGCCTGTTTTTGATTTGGTCGCAGGTGGCGATTGTGTGGTGTTACGTACCCTATCTAAAGCCTATGGTATGGCTGCTATGCGTGTTGGTTGGGGATATTTTCCGCAAGCAGTGGCAGAAAATATGGATAAATTATTAAACCCTAGCCGTATTTCCATTATCAGCCAAAAGGCCGCCCTTGCCGCCATTTTGGACCAGGGCTATATGCGCGAAACGGTGCGACTAACCCTAACAATCGCTGACGAGTTCAAACAAGCTATGCTGGGTTTTGGCTTATCGGTTGCGCAGAGCCATACCAACTTTATACTGTTGAAACTGGCTAGCTCTGAACAAGCTAAGTCACTGGAGGTGGCATTGCGTGGCCAAGGCTACCTTGTGCGTCCTATGCGCGGGAGCTTGAGTGATTGCCTACGAATTACTATCGGTGAACAAGCTGTAATGCAAAAATTGGCGCAATTAATAGCTAATTTTGTTAACCATTCTGACCAGTAAAGCTGGTCATCAAGTAGCCATCGCAACTGGTGCAACCACCGCAAGATGGCTTTTCTTCTAGGCGAGTGATTTTGCCTTTCTTTATCAGTAACCCGAGCATGCCTTCCAATGCTTCGGGTTGCACGCCAAAGTGCTTGCTCAATTGTTGCAAGGTCAAGGGACCATTGGTGTCAATGTGGCTTTGGACTTGTGACAGGATCATGGCGCTAAAGGTGACTGTTGGCGGCCGTAAAAGCGCATGGTGGCTATGGCCGCCATAAACACTCCACTGCATATAACTAGCCACATGATGGAGCTAGCAGGATGCGCTGCGAAGGTGCCCAACTGATAAACACTAACGGCAACTATGTACGCCAGACCTGTGGTCCAAGCAGCTATAAATATAGCCCATTGCGACCCTACTTCACGATTGATTGCCCCCATGGCGGCAACGCAAGGAAAGTACAGCAGGATAAATAGCAGGTACACAAAGGCCCCTAGCTGCCCATGAAAGCGCTCTTGCATGGCACCAAAGGTGGTGTTATCCACGCCTTGAGCTTGTATTGCTGCATCCTGACTTTCTAAGCCACTGGCGTTAATACCCAAGGGGTCTGTTAGCCAGCTGGTCATTTGGCCAAGATTTTGTGGCACGCTAGCAAAGGCTCGCGCTAATTCTTCCCTGACGGTGCTGGTTTCAAGGATTGTTGCTGCTTTGTTATTTGGGTTTGCTAGTTCTGTGTACAAAGCATCTAAGGTGCCAACTACGGCTTCTTTAGCGAATATACCTGTAAAAATACCGACTGTGGCTGGCCAGTTATCTTCATCAATCCCCATTGGTGTAAAGACCGGTACGATGCTTTGGCCTATGGCAGACAAGACCGACTGCTGCGTACCTTCATTACCGAAACTGCCATCTTTGCCCAAGGAATTAAAGAAACTCAAGATGGTAACCACAATAACAATGATTTTGCCTGCGCCTAGCATAAAACTGCGTAAGCGCTGCCAGGTATTGATAAGCAGAGTACTTAGACTGGGCAGGTGATAGGCAGGTAGTTCCATTATAAATGGCAGCACTTCTCCTTGTAGTAGGGTTTTGCGTAATAGAAAACCAGTAATGATCGCGCCGCCTATGCCAATTAAATACAAGGCGAATACCATATTTTGGCCACCTTGCGGAAAAAAGGCAGCGGCGAAGAGGGCATAAACCGCAAGGCGTGCACCGCAGGACATAAAGGGCGCCATTGCGACCGTAAGAATGCGGTCCTTTTGGTTTTCTAAAGTGCGGCTGGCCATAATGGCTGGCACGTTGCAGCCAAAGCCTACGATCAAGGGCATAAAGGCTTTACCGGGTAGGCCAATGGCGCGAATAAAACGGTCGACAATAAATGCCGCCCTAGCCATATAGCCGCTATCTTCTAATAAGGTCAAAAACACGAATAAGAAGCCAACAATAGGGATAAAGGTAGCCACTACTTGAATGCCTCCACCAATGCCATTGGCGATGATGACCGTAAGCCATTCCGGGCTGTTGATACTGGCCAGCAATTGACTGACGCCGGTGACAAAGATCGCGCCGGCGGCTTGATCAAAGAAATCGATAAAAGCGCCGCCCAAATTAATGGTAAAGAGGAACAGCAAATACATGACTAGCAAGAAGAAAGGCAGGCCAAACCAGCGGTTTACCAGTACCCGGTCGATGCGGTCGGACAGGGAGTTGTGCAGCAAGTTGCTGTCTTGTGTAGTCTGTTTGGCTATTTGATGGGCCATTTGGTAACGGCCATCGGCGAGCATCATATCGGCATCTAAGTCTTGGTTAGCAAACTTATCTTGCCAACTTTGTACTTGTGTCAATAAATGCTCTGGGGCCTTTTCTAAGGCATTAGGATCAGCTTCTAGTAAAGCAATGGCTTGCCAGCGAGCAAGTTGTGGCTGGCTGGCATTGAGATAGAGGCTAAGGTCATCAATAGCAGCTTCAACATTGCTGTCGTATACGGGCTTGCGGTTGTTTGGTAAAGGGTTTTGTAAGCGGGTGATAAGGCGCTGTTTTAACTCTGCAATACCGTTTTTTTGGCTAGCAACCAAAGGTACAACAGGGCAGCCTAATACGCGCTCCAATTCAAGAAAATCTATTTGTATCCCGGCTTTTTCGGCCATATCCATCATGTTCAACACCACCAGCATAGGTACGCCGGTTTCTAACAGCTGGGCCGTTAGATAAAGATTGCGTTCTAAGTTGGAAGCATCAAGGACATTGATGATGAGGTCTGGTTCGTCAGACTGCATATAATCACGAGCAATGGCTTCGTCAATGTTGTCCAGTTCTGGGATTAGGCTAAGGGAATAAACACCAGGTAAATCAACTAGGGTTACTTGCCGATCAGCCAGTTTGAACAAGCCTTCTTTGCGATCAACTGTTACGCCTGACCAGTTGCCAACTCTTTGTTTGGCGCCGGTTAGGGCGTTGAAGAGAGTTGATTTGCCGCTATTGGGGTTGCCAATGACACCAATGGTAAAGCTGCTCATGATGGGGCCTTGGCTTGAATACTAGTTTAGAGGACTGACCATGATGCTGCGGGTACAGCTGGGACCTAAGGCCAAGCGACCATTACCACTGCCAATAATAAGACGGCCAGGGCTAATGGCTTGAATAACACGTATTTCACTACCAATTGGTAGGCCTAAATCAGCCAAACGGCGATTGTGACCGCGCCCACATAACATAGCGGAGACACGTAAAGCTTCGCCGGGTTGGGCTAAAGTTAGTGGAAAGGCTTTATTTGAAATGGAGTCAGGCATAATCTTTAATTAGCAAAATACGTTGAGAACGATTCTCATTTGCAAGCTATTATAGAGAGCCCCTAAAGTGTGTCAATAATAATGATAATGATTCTCAATTGATGTTAGAAAACCTGCGTTCAATCAATGATTGTTAGTGAAAATCAAAAAACAAACCAAAAAAAAGGCCAGATGAACGATGTCACCGGGCCTTTTTACTTCTTTATGGTGAGCTAAACGTTAGTTAACCAACCATGGGTGTCTTCGGCTAAACCCCATTGAATATCATTAAGGGCTTTGCGCAGAGCTTGCGTGGTTTGACCAGGTTTGCCACTACCTACTTGGTATTCTTGGCCCTTATGAATTAGGGTGCCAACGGCAGTGAGTACAGCAGCAGTTCCAGATAGAGCCGCTTCACAGCCAGGTTTGGCGGCACGCTCAAGCAACTCTTCAACGCTTAATTCACGTTCTTGCACATCCATGCCGCGGTCACGGGCTAGAGTAAGAATGGAATCACGGGTAACACCGTGCAAAAAGGACTCATCTAAGGCCTTGGTGATGACTTCGTTACCATCAATCAGGATAAAGTTGGCAGCGCCTGTTTCTTGTACATCGCCATTAGGGCAAAACAGTACTTGGTCGGCATTAAGCTCGGCCTTGGCGCGCATAATTGGATCTAGGGCGCTGGCATAGTTGCCGCCGCTTTTAACCATACCCATATGAGGAGCGCAGCGCATACCTTCTTCATCTAGCAATACACGTAGCGAAACTTCGCCGCCACCGGAGAAGTAGTCACCTACGGGAGACATTAATACAAATTGTACCGAGGTGCTGGAAGGTGCAGCAGCTTTACCAACAGCTGGTTCTGTCCCCATATGTGTTGGGCGAATATACAAGGAGCCTGGTGGTGCTGGTACTTCGTCAGCATATTTGGCCACGGCATCCATGATCATTTGCTGGGTATGTGCTTGGTCAATAGTTGGTAAGTGCAAAATACGAGCACTTTGTGCAAAGCGTTGGATGTTTTGATCCATGCGGAAGATCTTGGTGCTGCCATCTGGATGACGGAAAGCCTTTAGACCTTCAAAACAGGTGCTGGAGTAATGTAGAACGTGAGCAGCTGGATGAATGTTGAGGCTATTGCTGGGTACAAATTCGTGTGCACTCCAAGATTCGCCATCATTCCAGCTAATTGTCATTTCATCGGTGAAAACCGTACCAAAGGCGGTCATAAGGGCAAACCTCAAACATAGATGTATTCAAGCAACCTTTGTTGGCCTGAATGTTGAATCGTAAACCCTGCATTGTATAGTAGAAATGACGTTTAAGGTAAGATGGAATTGCCGCTTCTTGAAAAAAATTGCTGAGCTTGCTTGTTAACCAACGTGATAGGCAACAAATTGGCGATCCCAGCTGCCTGCTCGAGTCTGTTCCATAGCTAGTAAGTCATCCTTATAACCTAGTTGTGCCAGTACATAACCATCAAGTTCGTTAAATTCCACCGCTTCCTGATTAAGGCGCTTCGAAAAAGCATCGTCAGTGAAGGAAAAATCAGCTTCTTCTTGGTTATAAACACAAGCTAGATGTTCGCATGGTTGAATTTCTTGCATGTTGTTTTCTAGGGCTTGTTTGCACAGCGGGCAATGAACGCTTTGCTTGGCGTTAGCTAGGTGAATCTGGGCGATTGGAGCAAGCTTGTTGAACAACATGATAAATACCTCTTAAGTGAACTGGGTTCATTATAAGAGGTATTTATCGCCAGCAAGGTGATGGTTGTTCATGTAAAATGAATGAGGCTCAGGTTGCTGTGTAAATATGAGCAGCACGAAGCAATCTCAATCAGACTAGTGCGCTTGGTTCCACTCAATACACTGTTCTAGTGTAATGCCCGAGCCACCAAAAATATCCAAAGCGCTGCCGATGGTGAGGTCCACCTTGCCTTTGGATAGCGTTTGTACCTGCTCAAGATCTTCTATGCTGCGGGCGCCGCCGGCATAGGTTACGGGGATAGTACAGTGTTCGCCTAGCAGTTGTACCAAAGCACCGTCGATACCGGCTTGCAAGCCTTCTACATCGGCGCTGTGAATAAGGAATTCATCGCAATAGTCTGCCAAACGAGCCAAGTTGGCTGGTGTGATCTCGGTATCGGTGACCGTTTGCCAGCGGTCCGTAGCAATAAACCAGCTGTTGTTACGTTGGCGGCAACTCAAATCCAGCACTAGGCGCTGTTTACCGACCAAGTCTCGTAATTGTTCTAGGCGTTGCCAGCTAAACTGACCGTTTTCAAATAACCAAGAAGTGACAATAATGTGGGACGCACCGGCTTCAATATAAGCCATGGCATTGTTGGCATTAACCCCTCCGCCGTATTGTATACCATTTGGCCAAGCACTTAATGCCGCCATAGCTTGATCTTGATTACCACCACCCAAAGAAATGACATGACCGCCAGTGAGCTGGTGCTGTTGGTATAGGTTGGCATAATAGGTGGCATCACGATCGCTGACGAAGTTGGTTTTGGCACCACTGTCGTTAAGGCTGCCGCCAACAATTTGTTTTACTTGGCCATCATGAAGATCAATGCAGGGGCGAAACTGGGTCAATGGAGTTACCTTCTAGGGAGCTCGAGTTGTTGGTGTCGATATAGGTTGTTGAAACCCCGTGGAGTATAACATAAGTCTGTTTCAAGGCTTCACACTCTATATGCCTATGGTCATATTGCGCCTCTAGATAGGGGCATAACGTATGACTTTCCGCCTAATCCTTGATTTGGCATCTGGTTATTTAATTCTGGTCAGGTAAGGTTCGTCAAAGATATAGATAAAGGCGCAGATAGAGGAGTCTCTGTGAATAACAGTCAAGGTGCTACTAAGAAAATTTGGGACATACTCGTGCGGGTGTTTCACTGGTCACTGGTTTTGTTCTTTTTTACTGCTTATGTGAGTGCAGAAGAACTGGACGTGGTTCACGCCTATGCTGGTTATGCCATTCTAGGTTTGCTGGGTTTTCGGGTGTTGTGGGGGCTGGTAGGCACTCGTTACGCTCGCTTTGCTCAGTTTGTGTATTCTCCGCAGCATACAATTGGTTACTTGAAGACCATGTTGAGTAGTAAATCTGAACGCTACATCGGCCATAATCCGGCTGGTGGCTATATGGTTTTGGCCCTGCTACTTAGTGTGGCGATGACGGCCATACTGGGTATGGTGCTGTATGCCACAGAAGGTGGTGGCCCGTGGGCTGATACTTTTGTGGCTGGTTGGCATGGTGATTGGCTAGAAGACGTACATGAGTTTTTTGCCAATTTCAGCCTATTGCTTATTGGTTTGCATGTGTTTGGTGTTCTGGTGAGTTCATTAAAGCACCGGGAGAATTTGGTTCGATCCATGTGGACGGGGCGTAAGGAAACGCGACCCGATGATGTTGATTAGAGTGTGTTTTGTAATGATGGAGAAGAGGGATTAAAAATGAAAACAGTGATTTTAGGTATTGTGCTGAGCATCGTTATGACACCGGTTATGGCCACTACTCAGGCAGCGGAAGAGGCTTTAAGTAATTACCGCCAGCTTGGTGTGACAAGCTTTGACGCCCAAGCTGGGCAACAATTATGGCAACAAGATTTTGATGGTCGGCAATGTGCCAGTTGCCATGGTGAGGACCTTACCCAAAATGGTAAGCATGTGAAAACCAAAAAGACATTGAAGCCAATGGCGCCTTCGGTCAATAGTGGGCGTTTTACAAAAATTAAAAAGATAGAAAAATGGTTTAAACGCAACTGCAAATGGACCCTAGGCCGAGAATGTAGCCCGCAAGAAAAGGGCAATATGCTGGTTTGGTTAATAGAGCAATAGGGCAATAGAGGAGTAGGTTATGGCAGAATCATTAGGATTGGTACGTTGGTCTATAGGGACGCTGTTGCTGGCGGCAAGTATCACCTTGGGGCTAACTGGTGCAGTAACAAAAGCATCGGCGGATGGTCCGCGTGCCGACTATGGCGGTGATGCTGTGCTCACTGAGCAATATAAAGAAAATTGTGGAGACTGCCATCTTGCCTACCCCCCGAGCTTTTTACCCCAAGATAGCTGGCGTTTGATTATGGATGACTTGGCTAATCACTTTGATGAGGATGCCGAGCTAGAAGCTGACGAAACCAAAGCAATGCGTGATTATCTTGTTGCCAACAGTACACGTTTTTTGTGGCGCTTTCGTCATCAAGGTGAAGGCGAAATTCCCATTCGTATTACACAGCTGAATTATTTTCTACATGAGCATGATGAAATTCCAAAGCGTCTAGTGCAAGGCAATGACGAGGTAGGTAGTTTTAGTAACTGTAGTGCTTGCCATGATACAGATAGCCGTCGTATGTTTGATGACGATGATGTGAATATCCCAGGTTATGGATACTGGGATGACTAGATATGTTTCAGGCATTAAAAAGGCGAGCTAATACACCTTATAGGTCTCTCTCCCCCCGTTTGTGGAACATGCGCTGCAGCATGGGAAGCGTATGTTCCACATAGAAGTGTCTAATCTTGGTAGATCAAAACTCCAGCGAGCCGAGCGTCAATCTCGGCTGTGCTGTGAAATCCACCAGCCTTAAGCATGCGCTTGAGGTGGCTTGATCAAGGATTCCGCTGGAATGCCCAAGCCTTCATGCAGCTTCCAGATCATTTTTAGAGTGAGTGAACGTTTGTGATTAAGGATCTCATAAACTCGGTTGCTCTTACCAATCATGGGTTCAAGGTCTTTTACCGTTAAACCTTTGCGTTCCATTTCGAACTTTATGGCTTCAACAGGATCAGGCAGTTCCATAGGGAAATGCTTGGCCTCATAAGCTTCGATAAGCGTGACCATTACATCCAACTTTTCACCTTCGGGAGTGTCAGGGCCAGCCATCATTAGGCTTTCAATTTCTATTAATGCCGCTCGGTAGTCGGCATCAGTTTTAATCGGTTTGATGTCCATAGTGTTTACCTCTCTTTTCTACCTTTGGGGCAATTAAATAGTTTGTACATCAATTTTGTCGTATTGTGCATGGGTGCCGATGAATCGGATGTACACCACGCGATAGGCGTAGTTGATCCACACGACTAGTCGGTACTTGTTGCCCGCAATATTGAAAACCGCACGCCCATCTTTGAGGATGCTGGCATTTCTGAAGTCTTGCTTTACATCAGCAGGTGCGCTCCAGTCAGCCACTAAGGCATTTCGATACCAAGCAAGCGTAGGCTCTTTAGCATCCATGTATTCTGGGCGCTCTTCCCAGAAAGCTTTCAGTGTTGACAAGGCAATGATTCTCATAAGGTGAATGGTAGTCCCAAAACGGGACTTTATCAACTGAAAAATACTGGAGAATCAATATGAAAGAATATCAACCACTTATGACGCAAAGAGAGCTGTGTAATCGTTGGCAGGTTAGCGAGGCGACGCCGGAGCGCTGGCGTTCAGAGGGTATAGGCCCGATTTATGTGAAACTTGGTGGTCAAGTTAGGTACAGGCGAGAAGATGTACTGGAGTACGAGGCCAGTTGCTTGAGAAGGAGTGCGTTTGAAGCTGTTTGAGGGTGAGCTAGTACGAGTGATCCCGCATCAGCCCTACTTTTCTGATAGTAGTTGCGGGTTAATAAAAAGCCCTAATGGCTTATGAGGGCTCATTAGGGCTATTTACAAGATGGTGGAGATGGGGGGAGTCGA
>CALKFY010000063.1 GCA_938084925.1 uncultured Pseudomonadales bacterium | reverse complement strand
TCTAAGCCCAAATACGAAAAAACCCCTGCAACTAAGAAGCTGCAAGGGTTTCATGTTTGGTAGGACTACCCAGATTCGAACTGGGGACCTCATCCATGTCAAGGATGCGCTCTAACCAACTGAGCTATAGTCCTATTGAGGGCCGGAATGATACCAGTTTTGCGGGTTATTTCAAGGTTTAAGTTAGTCTTTTGCACGTAGCATTAGGCTTACTCGCATACCTTGGCCTGGGCCATCGCTAGCGGCACTTAAGCGGCCGCCAAGATTATCTAGGGTTACCGCCAAACCGTACAAAGCACCTGCATTCTGACCCTTGTCATCTGGTCTGCGGAACAAAGATTGTAGGGTTGGGTTGTCCATACCTTGGCCATTGTCAGCAATGTCAATTTCAAACCATTCATGGTTTGGTCTTTGTAGCCAAATTTTGATCTCACCGTCATCAGGACCGCTTGCTTGCTGGGCCTGCACGGACTCGCTGGCATCACACAATATGCGCACCAGCACCTTGAGGATTTCTGAGCGAGGGCCAAATAATTGGTCATCAAAATCACCCCAACGCACCCTGATTGATACGTTAGCATCTGGGTATTGGCGTTTGGCAATGGTGATGCTTTCTTTCATCACTTCGCGCAAGCTGTAGTCATCACTTTGGCTGCTTAAGAACAAGGCGTCGTTTTGTGAAGCCATCATGTCCACGACACGTTGCACTGATTTTTGAATCACACCTAACTGTTGCTGTTCACTGCTGCCGGGGTGCAGCATGCGGTTTAGACCAAGTACTTCTTGGTACACCGACAAGGTGGCTTCGTTAACATTAAATAGCAGGGCCATGCTGCTTTCCGCGGCACCGCTATAGAAGGCTTGAAATTGTTCGCCTTCAGCTTGCGCCATCTGGTTGGACATGTCTCTTAAGCTCATGATGGTAGCGAAGCGGTCGTTCTCACCTGGTTTTAAGCGTGTACGAGCGATATCAACAGGAATCTGGTTATCACCTTCATCAATCACTACAGCTTCAGCGATCAATACTTCATCTGTGTGTTCTTCGGCGTACTGTACGAAGTTACTAATAGGTTGGCCCAAGACTTCAGATTTTTTGCGCCCCACTAACTTTAGAAAAGCAGGGTTGGCTATCTTCACAATACCTTGCGCGTTTAACGCTACCACGCCATCTCGTAGATGGGCCAAGATTGCGGCCATGGCTACGCGTTCAAACTCAATACTTTGCGTGCGCCGTTCAACTCGTTGTTCCAATACCTGACGGTATTGGCTATTACGTTTATCGCCTTCGATTTGTTGCAGGCGCATTTTAGCTAGCTCAAACAGCGCTTGATCTAAACGTTCTAGGTAATCAATTTGATTGTTTTTGTCGAGTATTAGCTTTGGCGCTTGCAGGGCATACTCATCCATCACTAGATTTTCACTATGGGCCATCAGCTTACGTAATGGATTACTCACTAGTTGATCGGACTGACGGGACCCATACCAAGCTGCTAATAAAAACTGCCCTAGGGCGATAACCATGGCCAGCAGTGCCAGTAACATCATGGCTCTAGCGTCTATGTCCGCAAAGCCTTCCGCCGGCCACATAACCCACAGGCCAATACCAAACAAACCCAACCAATT
The DNA here is from genome assembly GCA_938084925.1 of uncultured Pseudomonadales bacterium. GTDB lineage: Bacteria > Pseudomonadota > Gammaproteobacteria > Pseudomonadales > Balneatricaceae > Njordibacter. Next base: position 1,870 of record CALKFY010000063.1, on the reverse strand, counting down.
CACTAAAAACGTGATAGGTAGGAGTAGCCTGAGTATAACTCCTTCAATTCTCTGTGAGCGCAGTGCATAAAGCATAGAAAACCACCTTAATTTATCCAAATGCCAGCATACTGAATCAGTCAGCAACCATCAACTGAGCTTTAAGTTTGTGTAACTGATCGCGATAGCGCGCTGCCTGCTCAAATTCTAGGTTCTTAGATGCCTCAAACATAGCATCTTCGGTCTTAGCAATTTGCTTACTCAGTTCCTTCGCTGACATGGTACTCGTATCTACGTCGTAGCCTGCTATTGGCTCTGCTGCTTGCTTGCGAGACTTACCATCACGTTTCTTACCAGAACCCGGTGCATAGGCACCTTCCATAATATCTTGTACGGATTTTTTCACACCGATAGGTGTTATGTTATTGTCGGCGTTAAACTGCAGCTGTTTCTCACGACGGCGTTCCGTTTCATCAATGGCGCGCTGCATGGATCCAGTCATGCGATCGGCATACAAGATAGCCTTACCGTGTAGGTTACGGGCAGCACGACCGATGGTCTGAATGAGTGAGCGTTCCGAACGCAAGAAGCCTTCTTTGTCGGCATCCAAGATGGCGACCAAGGACACTTCTGGCATATCCAAACCTTCACGCAACAGGTTTATACCTACCAAAACGTCAAATACACCAATGCGCAGATCGCGGATAATCTCTACTCGCTCCACGGTGTCGATGTCGGAATGTAAATAACGTACGCGCATACCGTTTTCATGTAAAAAGTCCGTTAGGTCTTCAGCCATACGTTTTGTAAGTACTGTCACCAATACACGTTCTTCTACTGCCACACGCTTGTTAATTTCGGCCATCAGGTCGTCCACCTGGGTGGTGGCCGGGCGTACTTCCAACTCTGGATCGACAAGGCCGGTAGGGCGTACTACCTGCTCCACTACCTGGTCAGCATGTTCTTGCTCGTAGTTGCCTGGTGTGGCCGAAACAAAGATTTTCTGCGGTGCTATGCGCTCCCATTCCTCAAATTGCATAGGCCGGTTATCAAGGGCCGAAGGCATACGGAAACCATACTGCACCAAGGTTTCTTTACGGGAACGGTCACCCTTGTACATGGCACCTAGCTGGGGAATGGTAACGTGAGATTCATCTACCACCAACAAGGCGTTAGGGGGTAAATAATCAAATAAGGTTGGTGGTGGCTCGCCTGGTGCGCGGCCAGATAAATAACGGGAATAGTTTTCTATGCCCGCACAAAACCCCAGCTCTTGAATCATCTCTAGGTCATAACGGGTACGCTGATCCAAACGCTGCTCTTCTACCAGCTTATTGGTATCACGAAAGTGCGCTAAGCGCCCTTTTAGCTCATCTTTGATCTTGTCGATAGCTTCTAACAAGGTTTCCCTTGGTGTCACATAGTGGGTCTTTGGGTAAACCGTGAGCCGTGGCACGCGACGCAGTACCTGGCCCGTTAACGGATCAAAGTAACTGAGTTGTTCGATTTCATCATCAAATAATTCCACGCGTACGGCTTCTTCATCAGATTCGGCCGGAAAGATATCAATCACATCGCCACGCACACGGTAGGTTGCGCGGTGAAAATCCGTGTCATTGCGGGTGTACTGCAGTTCTGCCAAGCGGCGAATAAGGTTACGCTGCTCTAACTTATCACCACGATTAAGGTGCAACACCATCTGGTGATAGGCTTCCGGATCACCTAGACCATAAATAGAGGATACGGTGGCGACGATGATGGCATCGGAGCGCTCTAACAGGGCTTTGGTGGCCGACAACCGCATCTGTTCGATATGCTCGTTTACCGAAGAATCCTTGTCTATAAAGGTGTCCGAAGCGGGTACATAAGCTTCTGGCTGATAATAATCATA
>CALKFY010000062.1 GCA_938084925.1 uncultured Pseudomonadales bacterium | reverse complement strand
CAGACCGAAGCCTTAACTATGTCCAACCGCATTGCCGTGTTTGACGATGGCATCGTGCAGCAGTGTGCACCTCCAGCAAAACTATACGAACGCCCAGACAATGCCTTTGTTGCCAACTTTATAGGTGAGAACAACCGCATTATGGGTAGTGTACAAGCAATTGATGGCGATCGCGTGACGGTGAAGGCCGACAGTGGCGAAACCATTATTGCCAATAAGATCAACGTCAATGCTGCTGGCGACCGTACCACCCTATCTTTACGTCCAGAACGTGTTACCGTTTCCCCTGCTGAAGGCAGTGTGGAAAATACTTTTTCAGCCAAGGTAGAAGAATTGATTTACCACGGCGACCATATCCGTACCCGTTTTACGGTTTGTGGTCATGACGATTTTATCGTCAAGGTTCCTAACTCAGCTGATCACGCTGCATTGCAAGAAGGCAATTCAGTTACTATCGGTTGGAAAGTGGAAGATTGTCTGGCTTTGGATGCTTAATTTTTCGGCATCCAACCAGCATATTTGATTGTTGCAACAATATAAATACAATAACTAGGAGTATTTCATGAAGAAACTTATCAACAAGACGTTGATGGCTACAGCTATCTCTGCTGCAGTAGCTGCCGGCTCCGTACAAGCCGAAGATATCACCGTTGTTTCTTGGGGTGGTGCTTACACCAAGTCCCAAGTAGAAGCTTATCACAAGCCTTGGATGGCCCAGACTGGCAATACCGTTGTGTCCGAAGACTACAGTGGTGGTTTGGCCGAAATTAAAGCCCAAGTAGAAGCCGGTAATGTTACTTGGAACTTGGTTGACGTTGAATTGTCTGACGCCGTACGCGGTTGTGACGAAGGTATTCTAGAAGTCATCGACTCATCCATCCTGCCTGCTGGTGCCGACGGCACTCCTGCTGCTGACGATTTCTTGCCAGGCACCGTACATGAGTGTGCCGTTGGTAACATCGTATGGTCCACTATCGTTGCCTATGATGGTTCCAAGACCTCAGGCGTTAACAGCATGGCTGACTTCTTTGACACTGCCAAGATTCCTGGTAAGCGTGGCCTACGCAAAGGTCCTAAGCCAAACCTAGAAATGGCCCTAATGGCTGACGGCGTTGCTCCTGGCGACGTATACGAAGTACTAAGCACTGACGCGGGTATCGATCGTGCCTTTGCTAAGCTAGATTCTATCCGTGACTCGGTTGTTTGGTGGGAAGCCGGTGCACAGCCACCACAGCTACTTGCTGACGGTGAAGTGGTTATGACTACTGCCTACAACGGCCGTATCTTTAACGCCGTTGCTGCCGAAGGCAAGCCTTTCGAAATCATGTGGGACGGCCAAGTATGGGATTTGGACTTGTGGGTAATTCCTAAGGGTGCAAAGAACATGGAAGCCACTTTGGACTTCATCAAGTTCTCCACTGGTACTCAGGCTCTAGCTGATCAAGCAAGCTGGATTTCTTACGGTCCTGTACGTAAGTCTTCTGCGCCATTGGTATCTTCTTACCACAATCAGCCTGACCTGAAGATGGCACCACACATGCCTACGGCTCCAGCTAACTTTGGTGGCGCCCTACAGAACGACTTTGAGTTCTGGGCAGATAACCAAGACCAGTTGAACGAACGTTTCAACGCTTGGTTGTCCAAGTAAAGCTTGAAGTAGCATAAGTAAATAAGGGCGGCTCATTGAACCTTTTAAGGAAATTGAGCTGCCCTTCTCTTCATACTAATAATTAATCAGAATCTTATCCTTATGAGCAACGCAGAACTGACACTCACGGAAGATGGCATTCCGTTAAAACAAAAGTTAGCCAAAACGACGGCTCTACAACGTCGCCGCGCCTTCCTTTTGACCATGCCTTTAGTACTGTTTTTGGTAATTAGCTTTGTCATTCCCATTGGCCAGATGCTATTTAGCAGTGTTCATAACGATAAGGTTTCGGCCGTTGTACCTACCTTTGCTGAAGCGATAATTCAGTGGGACGGCGAAGGTTTACCTTCCGAAGCAACATTTGAGATCTTTGTAAAAGATTTGGCAAAAGCCAAAAAAGTACGTGAAGTAGGCCGTACCGTTGGCAACATGGCCACGCGTATCAACTACGAAATGCCTGGCTCCCGTAGCTTGTTTACCTCTACGGCTCGTAAAGCCAAAAAGATCGAAGCACCTTACAAAGAAAACCTCATTAAAATAAACAAAAAATGGGCTAACCCAGCCATCTGGTTAACCATGCAACGCGCAGCAAGGGATATTACCCCAGCCTTTTACGTTGCTGCACTGGATTTACGATACGACGAGGAAGGCAATGTTGTCCGTGCCGACGAACTCTATCAAATCTATCTAGACAACTTTATTAAAACCCTAGGGGTTTCAGCGCTGATAACATTGATCTGCGTTATATTGGCCTACCCGGTAGCTTATCTACTATCTGTATTGCCACTGCGCCAATCTAACCTACTGATGATTATGGTGTTACTGCCGTTCTGGACTTCTTTGCTAGTACGTACTACGGCCTGGATTGCCATCCTACAAACAGAAGGTGTGATCAACGACATGCTCGTGTTCCTCGGCTTTATCTCCGATGACGGGCGTATTCAAATGATCTACAACCAAACGGGCACCATCATCTCCATGGTGCACATTTTACTACCCTTTATGATCCTGCCTTTGTACAGTGTTATGAAGACCATACCGCCTAGCTATATGCGTGCCGCCCTATCCATGGGTGCCAAGCCAATGTACGCCTATCGCAAAGTATACCTACCGCAAACCCTACCAGGGTTGGCCGCTGGTACGCTATTGGTGTTTATTCTTGCTATTGGTTACTACATCACCCCCGCTTTGGTGGGCGGTGAAGACGGCCTCTTGATTTCTAACCTTATTGCTTACCATATTCAGAAATCCCTTAACTGGAGTCTGGGTGCGGCACTAGGCACTATACTTCTGGTAGTCGTGCTAATTTTGTACTGGCTCTATAACAAGCTTATAGGCATCGACAAACTGCGTTTCGGTTAAGCGACAAGGACTATAAATAACATGCTAAAATTCATTCAAGAAAAACGCAAAGCCATTATCTACTTGTTGGTTGCGGCTGCTCTGGTAACACTGCTTTCAGGCACTTATAAGGCGGCCATTGGCTTCTTACTAGTGTTTGGTGTACCTCTGTACTTTATGAGCAAAATGCCAGATTACGCCACCACAGGCGAACGCTTTACCCGCTATATGTTTTTGGTTATCAGTTCCAGTATCTTGGTATTTTTGATTACCCCAGTAATCATCATTATTCCATTATCGTTCAATGCTGAACCTTACTTTACCTTTACTGAAGGTATGCTGAACCTAGACCCTGATGCTTTCTCCACACGCTGGTACATGGACATCCTGCATAATGGCATGGCTGCCCCACAAGCTATTGAAGGCTGGTGGGCCGACATGTGGGAAAATGCACAATGGGTACGTGCGGCACGCAACTCGTTCTTTATCGCCACCGTTTCCACCATCATTGCTACTAGTTTAGGCACGCTGGCGGCGCTGGGTTTATCGCGCCCAGAAATGCCCTATCGTGCGCTAATTACCAGCTTGTTAATTTCGCCCATGATCGTGCCACTAGTCATTACCGCCACTGGTATGTTTTTCTTCTACTCCCAGGTGGGTTTAGCGAAAACTTACTGGGGTGTGATCCTAGCTCACGTCACCTTGGGTGTGCCTTTTGTCATCATCACTGTTACAGCTACCCTGAGTGGCTTTGACATGAGCTTAGTACGTGCCGCACAAAACATGGGCGCTAACGGCTGGACCACCTTCCGTCGCATCATTATGCCGTTGATTTTGCCTGGTATGATTTCGGGTGCTTTGTTTGCCTTTATCACTTCCCTAGATGAAGTCGTGGCCGTATTGTTCATAGCCGACGTAGAACAGCGTACTATCCCACGCCAAATGTTCTCGGGCATTCGTGAACAAATCTCCCCTACTATTCTTTCTGTAGCTAGTATTTTGGTACTCATGTCAGTCATTCTTCTGACCGTATTAGAACTGTTACGCCGCCGTTCAGAAAGACTACGCGGTATGTCTCCAGGCTAAACCTTGATACTAGGTAAGCCTTATAAATTTAAAAAGACTCCACATGGAGTCTTTTTTTTGTTACAGTGTTTTTTTAAATTCATTCGGGGCCGAACAATTGTCCAATCCCAAGCTAACAATCGGTTTACTTCTTTGTGATACCTTGCATGATTACCTACAACCGGACGTCGGTGGTGACTTTGACCACCTATTTGCCAAGCACTTAACTAACGCTGACCAAGAGCTTACCTTTAAGGCTTACCGCACCCACCAAGGTGAACTACCAAACAGCCCAGCAGATGCTGACCTATGGCTAATAAATGGTAGCCCCGAGAGTGTTTATTACGACCTTCCATGGATTAAAAACCTAATAAGCTTTGTACAAGATATTCATGCCCAACAAATACCATTAGTCGGTATCTGTTTCGGACATCAGATCATTGCTACCGCTTTAGGTGGCAAGGTTGAGAAAAGCGACAAGGGCTGGGGCGTTGGTTTGGACCAGTACCCAATCACTCAGCAAGCTAGCTGGATGCAACCCCAATTAGACAAGTATGGCATCTTTGTATTCCATCAGGATCAAGTAGTAGAGTTACCGGCAAATACTCAGATTTTATCGGGCAATGATTTCTGTCCTTATTTTTGGGTTCAATATGATGCTAAAACCATGAGTACTCAAGGTCACCCAGAGTTCTTCAAAGGATTCTTAACCGGTGTCTTAGAATCTTGGGAGTTTGATGAATTACCAGAAATTCGTGAACAAGGCCTCAACAACCTCGATGGAGAAGCGGATACTGAAATCATGTTTCGATGGATTACCAAATTCTTCCGTGAGGCCAAGGCAGCGTAAAGTTTAGCTGCAGGGACTGGCTTTTTGCGCAGCAAAGTGCCTGTCCCGTAACCCTAAGCACCACCTACTAGCTAACATTACCTAAAAGGGACAGGCTCTTTTGATCTATAAAACCGATCAAAAAAGCCAGTCCCCTGCACTCACTTCGCTGCTCTCCACTCCCGCCAAGCCTGAACACTGATACTCTTCGCAGACCAAACAAACAAGCCAGACATAAACAAAGCTACAACCAAGTCAGGCCACGCCGAATTCAACCACCAGACCACACCCGAAGCGACAATAACTCCAAGATTACCAATGGCATCATTACGACTGCATAGCCACACGGAACGTACGTTGGCATCACCGTCTCGATATTTAGCCAATATCAATACCGACAACAGGTTGGCAGCAAGGGCTAACAACCCCACCAAACCCATAATTTGCGCCTCAGGCACGCCTATAACAAAAAACTGATACAAGGTACTGGCAAACACCCAAAGCCCCATAATCAGCAAACTGAGGGCCTTATACATAGCTACCATCACTCGGGTTTTAGCCGCTCGCCCAATAGCCCACAAGGCCATACCATAAGCCACACTATCAGCCAGAAAATCTAAGGCATCCGCCTGCAAAGCTTGCGAATCAGCGCTCACCCCTGCCCCCATTTCCACCACAAACATAATGGCATTGATAGCAATAACCCATTTCAATGCCCGTTTATATAGAGGATCCATACCGCTAAATACAGGATTACTCGCACAACAATCGGCCATTACTCTTCTCCTTGATAGTTACCATGTATCCATGATAAAACCTCTAGTAACTAGAGCTTCAAGGATTAATTTCATGTTTTCCATCGGCAAGTTAGCAGCAGCTAGTCACTGCAAGATTCCTACCATCCGTTATTACGAAGATATTGGCTTATTGCCGACACCACGACGCTCGGCGGGTAATCAAAGAATTTATGGGGACCGTGATTTATTACGCCTACGTTTTATTCGCCATGGGCGCGAATTGGGCTTTGATTTAAAAGCTATAGGCCAACTTCTGCAATTTAGTGCGCTAGATCACACCGCCAGTAACCACCAACATAGCCACCAGGCAGAAGCCATTGCCAAGGTACAACTAGCAGCTACCTATTCGCGAATCGCACGCTTACAAAGTTTGGCTGAAGAATTGGAACTGATGCTGGTTAACTGTGATGAATCAAATGATCACCAGTGTCAGGTATTGGAGGTGCTAGCAAACCATCAGCTATGTCAGCATCACTAACCGCTATATGTATAAGGCCGAGTTAAACTAAGCGCCTCAAAGCCCATAGGCTTTACGATCGCTTCACTGCTAGATGCGGCGTCTATAGTTAAGTACTTTACACCACGTTTTTTAGCTTCTTGGGCACGGGCATTAATAAGAGCTAGATAACAACCACGGCCACGGTAATCAGGCAAGGTTGAACCTGCCCAAAGGCCAGCAAACTGGCTTTGTTCGGTGTAACCTATCCAGGCACTACTTACTGGCGTGCCGTCAATTTCCACCCAAAAGTAACTCACTGCTTGAGGATCATGCAACCAGCTTTCGTAAGCCGCCTGCAGGCGCTCACTCATGGGCTGTTGCCATATTTTTTCTTGCAAACCAAATACAATACTTAAATCAGCAAAGCTATTGGCACGAAGCACTTTTAACCCGGTAGCGGGCATTGTTAGCCGATCGATGCTAACAACCATAAAGGTTTCTAGATCATCAGCCTCATACTGGGCTTTGGTGAGCTGAGCAGCTAGCTCCCCGGTTTGATCTAGGGCTTCATACCACTTCCATTCAAGGTTTTGATTAGCTCTGCGAGCCAAACGCTTCTCGCGCTCAACTAGTTTAGCTAAACTCAGTTTTCCAGGCTGCCAATCCATCACCATACGTTGCCCAGTCATGGACGAAACAAAACGCCATACCTGCTCGTCATGTTCTGGTACAAGATTAGCTAGATGATTACTGTGCAGCTCTTGCCGCCTATATAAATCCATCAAAGGGTGCATAGATTAAGCAATCAAGACTAACCCTAATTTACCGAGCAAAGCTAAGTTAGCTATTAGACCGATCATAAAAAAATAGGTCCGTGGGCTTGGATTCGCTTCCGTAGCAATCACATAATACAACCACATGTGAACCAAACGAGCGATAGCATAAACCCAAACTGCACCAGCAACCCAACGAGCATCAACGCCAGCCAACATCGAGACCATAGCCGTACCTAACATCAACACCAAGTTTTCTTGGGAGTTCATAAAGGTTCGGTGACTACGGAACACAAAAGACTCGTGGCTCAACTGATGATCCACGATACCCGGTACGTAGCGACTTTGTCGACGGTGAGCCACACTCGCTACCATACCCTGTATAAATACAGTCAGCAGAATCACCCATACACCCAACAAAGCACTGGTATAAGCTTCAAGCATATTGTTTCGCTCTCCATGTTCTAATAATAAAAAAGCCAGCTCTAAGAGCTGGCTTTACATTATGACATGGATTGGGGTCTGACCCCAAAGTGCCAGGTGTGTTTACATTGTGTTACACAACTTGCAGGCCATATTCTTCACTGGCATCGGCTACCCATAGGAAGAAGTAGTCGGAGAAGCTGCGACGAATAACCAGATCAAATGACCCGTCTGCGCACTTGTATATGACAGCCCCGGTCTTAGCAAAGGTGGTTTGTACAACTTTGCTAACTGGGAAGTTGCTAGGATGGCAGTCATAAACAGCGGACTTGAGCATTAGCTCGTCGATGTTTGCGCCCGACAAGTTGACCAAAGTTTGGCCACTGGATAAATCCGTGATGGCTATATGCTGGTCAGCTAGGGCAGCACGTAAATCGGCTTCTACTTGACCTTGTGTACCTTCCGCAACCAATAACAACCACTCATTAGGGCACAACCAGTAAACCCGAGTAGTGCCATTTTCGGCACTGCTGTTAGGGGTTGTTGGCAACGCCACACCCAGTGTCTTTGCAACGGCACTAGTAAAGGCTTCGTCTTGTGGGTTACCACGTAGATTCAAGTGACCACGGTATTTGTCTTCACGCATTACCACACCGGCTGCGGCCACACTAGCAGGTACCTCAATGTGATGTAATGGGCTATGCATATTAGTCATGATGACGCTCTCCCTTTGGATCGTAGAACACGGGGCTACAGATTTCTGCAGCTAAAACACGGCCGTCAGCCAGCGGGCAGTAAACCGTTTCGCCCATTTTATGTTGACCCGATATAACGGTACCCATGGCGATACCATGGCCCAAACACTCACTCCAGTAGCTAGAGGTAACGTGGCCCAACATATCCATGGGGATAGGCTGGTTAGGGTCGGCAACAATTTGTGAGCCTTCAGGAATAACCGCCGTCGGGTCGATTGGCTTTAAGCCAACCAAATGTTTGCGGTCTTCACGGCTAGTATCTGGACGACTAAAGGAACGCTTACCCAAGAAGCTAAACTCTTTGTTCTTACCCACTACCCAGTGCATGCCGCAATCTTGTGGCGTCACGGAACCGTCAGTATCCTGGCCGACAATAATGTAGCCCTTTTCAGCACGTAGGACGTGCATGGATTCAGTACCGTAGGGCGTAATGCCAAACTCTTCACCGGCTGCCATAATCTTCTGCCACATGTACAAGCCTTGGTTGGCGGGTACGTTGACTTCAAACGCTAGCTCACCAGTGAAGGAGATGCGGAAAATACGCGCCTTAATATCGGCTACGGTACCTTCACGCCAGTCCATAAACTTAAACGCGTCAGAGGACAAGTCCACGTCATCACACAGTTTTTCCAACACTTTACGAGCATTAGGGCCAGAGAAGGAACAGGTTGCCCAGTGGTCAGTTACAGAAGTGAAGTAAACTTCTAGTTCCGGCCATTCAGTTTGCGACCACATTTCCAACCAAGCCATAACGCCGGCAGCACCACCAGAAGTAGTGGTCATCAAAAAGTGGTTTTCACCCAAACACGCGGTGACGCCGTCATCGAATACCATACCGTCTTCTTTCAGCATCAAACCGTAGCGGCATTTACCAACCGCCAACTTACTGAAAGCATTGGTGTAGACGCGGTTGAGGAATTCACGGGCATCTTTACCTTGGATATCAATCTTACCAAGCGTTGAAGCATCCAATATACCCACGCTGTTGCGTACCGCCATACATTCACGGTTCAAGGTCTGCTGCATGGATTCCCCAGCTTGTGGGTAATACCAAGGACGCTTCCACTGGCCTACGTTCTCAAACAAGGCGCCGTTGTCTAAATGCCATGGGTGCATGGCTGTATGACGAGACGGGTCCAACAACTCACCGATGTCACGACCACCGATAGCACCAAAGGTGACCGGCGTATACGCTGGGCGGAAGATGGTGGTGCCGGTTTCGGCAATGGTCTTGCCCAGGTTCTTGGCCGTAATAGCCATACCGTTAATGTTACCGGTCTTGCCTTGGTCAGTACCAAAGCCCATGGCCGTATAACGCTTAACATGTTCGATCGATTCAAAACCTTCACGGTTAGCTAGCTCAATGCCCGCTGCCGTAACATCATTTTGGAAATCAACAAACTGCTTAGGTGCGCGGCTTACTGGCTTGGTGTGCGGCACCAGGTACATAGCCTGTGCAGGACAAACAGATTCATCACCGCAATCGTATGTACTAGCGGCTTCGCTGCCCGCTGCCTTAGCACCCATTTGGGCACCGGTGTTCAAGGCACCAGCGGTGGTGTATTCGCCATTTATGGCGCCAGCAAGGTGCTGATGCTGGATAGTTGGCCCAGGTACAAAGGCCGCTACCTCATCGCTCCATTGTGGGCGACTACCCGTGTGACAGCTAAGGTGTACAACAGGGCTCCAACCACCGGCAACGGCGATCAAGTCACAGCTCATGCTAGTGGCAGGGCCTGTTAAGTTTTCACCAGTGGCATCAATCGGTGCTACTAGAGCGTCGGTAACCTGTTTGCTACCCTTGGCTTCGATAATGGCGTGACCCGCCTTTACGGTAATACCGGCTGCACGTGCCGCATCGACTAAACGCCCTGCTGGATTATGCCGCGTATCAACGATTGCCACCACAGTACGGCCAGCGGCAGTAATGTCTAAGGCTGTTTGGTAGCCAGAGTCATTGGTGGTCATGACGACGCAACGATTGCCCGGTACCACACCAAAGCGGTTAACGTAGGTAGCAACAGAACCCGATAGCATGACGCCAGGTAGGTCGTTGTTGGCAAAGACCAAGGGACGTTCGATAGCACCAGAGGCCAATACCACTTGATGGGCACGAATACGGTGTATACGCTGACGTGTACCGCTTTTGGCAGTCATACCGTCATGGTCCGTACGACGCTCTAAAGCACCCAAGAAGTTTTGATCATAGTAACCAAATACCGTAGTACGCGTTAAACATAGCACGTTATCCATGGCTGCCAATTCCGCTGCAGCCGCTTCGGCCCATTCGCTAGCAGGCTGACCATTGATGGTTTGTTTGCTGGCTAGCAAGGTACCACCAAATTCATTTTGTTCATCGGCCAAGATAACGCGCTTGCCCGCACGGCCTGCTTCTAGCGCAGCCGCTAAACCTGCAGGGCCAGAGCCCACCACCATTACGTCGCAATGACGGTTCATCTTGTCATAGGTATCTGGGTCGGCTTCTAAGGAAGCTTTACCGTAACCGGCCGCTTTGCGGATAAACTTTTCATAAGTCATCCACATTTTTTCTGGCCACATAAAGGTTTTGTAGTAAAAACCTGGAGGCATCATCTTACCGCCGATCTTACCCACCCATTCCATGAGGTCAAAATCAGCGTTTGGCCAACCGTTAGTAGCGGTAGCCGTTAAACCGTTAAACAGTTCAATTTGTGTAGCCCGTGGGTTAGGAATAGTTTCCTTGCCCACCCCTAGCTGCATCAAAGCATTGGCTTCTTCGGCACCATGACCAAAGATACCCCGTGGGCGTGAGTATTTGAAACTACGGCCCACAACTTTAATGTCGTTGGCCAACATCGCTGACGCTAGAGTATCACCTTGATAACCTTGAAACTGCTTACCGTTCCAGGTAAAGGTTAACGGCTTACTACGGTCAATACGGCCGCCCGTTTCTAGGCGGTTGTTTTGATTGGAGCTCATGGCTTGCCTCCAGTCACAGTAGGTTGTTCACCCATCTTGTAAGTCTCATGAATTTCGTATGTTTGCGTGTTGCGAGTAGCGTTAAAGTAACGACGACAGCCCGCCGCATGGTTCCACATTTCGTGATGCAAACCACGTGGGTTAGTGCGGAAAAACACATAGTCGCCCCACTGTGCATCAGTCAAAGATTCTGGATCTGTTGGACGTGCAATATGGGCTTCGCCAGAATAGGAAAACTCTTCTTCTTCACGCATTTCTTCACAATATGGGCAATAAATATGTAGCATAATCTGTCTCCTACCCTAGTGTGCCACGCCAGCAGCACCGTGCTCATCAATAAGATGGCCAGTGTTGAAGCGGTCGATAGTAAATGGTTTTGCCATTGGATGCGGTTCATCATGAGCAACCGTATGAGCAAACACATGGCCAGAACCCGGTGTAGCCTTAAAGCCACCCGTACCCCAACCACAGTTAAAGTAAAGTCCGTCGACATGGGTCTTAGAAATAATCGGACAAGCATCTGGACAGGTATCCACAATGCCACCCCATGCACGGTTCATACGTACCCGGCTAAACATAGGGAATAGCTCACAAATGGCTGATAGCGTATGTTCAACTACATGGAAGCTACCACGTTGGCCGTAACCAACGTAGGAGTCGATACCGGCACCGATAACCAGGTCACCCTTGTCAGATTGGCTCACGTAGGCGTGTACCGCATTAGACATAACAACGGTGTCGATAATGGGTTTAATCGGCTCAGATACCAAAGCTTGCAGAGGATGAGATTCCAAGGGCAAACGAATACCGGCCATAGCGGCCATGACACCGGAGTTGCCTGCGGTAACACAAGCTACCTTTTTGCTCCCGATAAAGCCTTGGTTGGTTTGTACACCCACCACAGCGCCTTGTTCAACAACAATATCAGTGACTTCACACTGTTGGATTAAATCCACACCAAGTTGGTCAGCACCACGGGCATAGCCCCATGCCACGGCATCGTGACGCGCCACACCACCAGTCTTCTGCCAGGACGCACCCAAAATTGGGTAACGAATATCCTGTGAATCATTGATGATAGGTACAATGTCTTTCACTTCTTGGGTATTCAATACTGCTGCATCAATACCATTCAAACGGTTGGCGTTTACGCGGCGTTCGATATCGCGCATGTCTTGAAGGTTATGACCTAGGTTCATAACCCCGCGCTGGCTAAACATGACGTTGTAGTTCAGGTCTTGGCTTAAGGTTTTCCACAAGTCCAAAGAGTGGTCATACAAGCGGGATGATTCATCCCACAAATAGTTGGAGCGCACGATAGTGGTGTTACGTGCAGTGTTACCACCACCAAGATAGCCTTTTTCCAATACCGCAATATTGGTCATGCCATGTTCTTTGGCCATGTAGTAAGCCGTAGCCAGACCATGGCCACCGCCGCCAACAATAATGGCGTCGTATGATTTTTTGGGACGTGGGCTACGCCACGCCTTTTGCCAGTTCTCGTGATGATTCAGAGAGTGTTTAAATAGGCTAAAGCCTGAGTATTTTTTCATAGGTTCAAACCATGTGCGTGTGCAAGACACATCCATAAATAGAAACGCCAATAAAAAAACCCTGTCTCACGACAGAGTTCACAAAGTGATGTCTATTTTGCAGAAAGCCCAATCATAGGGCTTATTTAAATGCGACCTGAATCAAGGTAGCCGGATAAACTTGCAACGCCGGCAGTGCAGATAGCAAATAGGCGCAAAAACATAAGCCTTAGATTAGCAAACCCGAGTACAATGAAAGTTGAAATTTAATCTCAACCTATTGAAGCAAGTATGCCCATGCAAGTATTCGGAATTGTTGGCTGGAAAAACAACGGTAAAACCACCCTTGTGGAGCGCCTTATCGCTAAACTCTGTGAGCGTGGTTATGTTGTCTCCTCTGTTAAACACGCCCACCACAATGTCGATGTTGATGAGCCTGGACGCGATAGCTATCGTCACCGCATGGCAGGCGCCAAAGAAACCATGCTAGCCACGGGCAATCGCTGGGCCTTGATGCATGAAAACCGGGGCGAAGAAACGCCGCCCCTGGAAGAATTGTTGTTGCGTTTTGAACCTTGTGACCTGGTTATCATAGAAGGCTATAAGGGCGAACAGCACGCTAAGTTAGAAGTAGTTCGCGAACTCAATCATCGAGGACTGTTACAACAACAAGTGCCCAATGTCGTAGCCATAGCGACTGACCGTCAGGACTTGGATACCAAAGCCCCGCTGCTAAACCTAAACGACATTGATGCCATCGCCGATTTTGTTGTCGAACACACTGGCATAGCCAACAACAAAGCTATCCAAGAAACAGTCACCAATGATTGCTATCGCCTTAGCCAAGGTCTACTACCCGCCCAGCATGTATGGGATAGCATGCGTAAACTGGCACAAACTCAAGTAGCCAGTGAAGAGCGCCCACTCGGTGCCTGCCACGGCCTACGCCTAGCCAAGGTAGTCACTAGCCCACAGGACAGCCCGCGCTTTAACAACGTCGCCGTAGACGGCTGGGCGGTTAAATTTGCCGATCTTGCGGCCAACAACTTCCAGCTTACTGCCATGACAGGCGAAGCTAACGCTGGTGGTAGCAGTCAAACAAGTTTAGAAGACAGTAAATGCCTGCGTGTGTTTACCGGTGCGCGCTTACCTGTAGGCGCC
This sequence comes from uncultured Pseudomonadales bacterium, assembly GCA_938084925.1. Taxonomy (GTDB): domain Bacteria; phylum Pseudomonadota; class Gammaproteobacteria; order Pseudomonadales; family Balneatricaceae; genus Njordibacter. Next base: position 5,185 of record CALKFY010000062.1, on the reverse strand, counting down.
GACACCATCGTCATGCAAGAAGATGTACAAACCGACGCTGGGGTCGTCACCTTCCCTAGTGACACCAAGGCCAACAGTAACTGGCGCAGCCAAGGTGAGGACGTAGCCCAAGGAGATATCATCATTAAGCAAGGCCAACGTTTACGCCCCCAAGACATTGGCATAGCGGCCGCCGCAGGCATCGCCCAACTAACTGTTTACCAGCCGGTCAAAGTTGCCCTCTTCTCAACCGGTAACGAAGTGCATGAACTAGGTAGTAAATTACCTGCCGATGGCATCTATGACGTTAACCGTTATATGCTCAAGGCTCTATACGAAAGCCTGCACTGCCAAGTCACCGATCTAGGCATTTTGGAAGACGACTATGACACTATTAAGCAAGCCTTACAGCAAGCCAGTAACGATCATCAGCTTATCGTTACCTCTGGTGGCGCCAGCACTGGCAACCATGACCATATTGCCCAAGTTATCCAAGAGCTAGGCCAGGTGCACGCCTGGCGCATTGCCATCAAACCTGGCCGCCCCTTGGCCTTTGGCCAGCTTGGCCAAGCCTTATTTTTGGGCCTGCCCGGCAACCCTGTTGCTGCTAACGTTTGTAGCTTGATGTTTGGCCAGCCCCTAATCAAAGCCATTGGTGGTGGCAAGTGGCAGCACCCCCAATGCTACCCACAGACACTGGGTTTTGAAGTCAACAAGAAGGCTGGGCGTCGTGAGTGGCTACGTGTCTATCGAGAACAACAAGCCGATGGTAGCTACCTGCTCAAACGCAGCGCCTCCCATGGTTCGGGCATTCTTACCTCCCTCACCAAAGCCGATGGCCTAGTAGAAGTGGACGAAGCGACTAGCTACCTGCCTCACGGTGCACAGGTGAGCTTCTTACCTTTTTGCAGTTTTACTGACTAGTTAAATTTTTGCCCTGCTAAGGATCAGGTATTACAGCCAAGTTCATCATGACCAAAGGGATCATTTGTCATGGTGCGTGACGGCTAACGCCTCGTATGCGACATGGGCAGCTAATAGCGCCTCCCCTTCTGCGACATCCTCTATACGATTGACGTTAAAGAAAGGATTAAACGACATTTCATCAAAGTTCACATCAGCGACACCATAGCGTGCAGTGAACAAATCAACCTTGTGAATATCTTCTTCTACTAGGGCACGATGCAGCTCGTTATGCAGGTCTACAGGCCACAAGCCAAATACCGGTTGCGTACGACCTTTATAGCTAGCACAGGCTAAGGTGTTTGCTTCATCAACAGAGCTCAACATACGATCAATATATTCGCTAGGATAAAATGGCGTATCAGCTGCCACCGTGATGACGTGGGTTACTTGCGGCTGAAAAGCTCGCGCATAAGCCATGGCCGACAAAACGCCTGCTAAAGGGCCAGCAAAGTCGGGCACTATATCTTCTTGTACAGGCAAATTAAATTGTGCATAACGCTTAGTGTCACCATTAGCGTTCAATAGCAGATGCGGCAACTGTGGGCGTAAACGCTCCACCACATATGCTAACAAAGGTTTACCTGAAATCTCCGTTAAGGGCTTATCAGCCCCTCCCATACGTCGAGCCTGGCCACCTGCCAAAATCACACCCAACACCTTATCCTTATTCAGCATCCACTGCCTCCTTTCTACCTTGCGCCAAACTCACGACTTAGCTAACGCCTAGTCGTTGGTTTCGGCGTTGTCATAATTCAAACGTTGATATCCACTAAGGGCAACAAACTTACGCCCCTTGGCACGCCCTACTAAAGTTAAGCCGGCTTTACGTGCCAAATCCACACCCCAAGCAGTAAAACCTGAACGTGATATGAGTATCGGGATTTGCATTTGCACGGTCTTTATCACCATTTCACTGGTTAAACGCCCAGTGGTGTAAAAACACTTATCGTGTGGCCCAATATTGTGTTGATACATATATCCCGCAATCTTATCAATGGCATTGTGGCGACCTACATCTTCCATATATACCAAGGGCTTATCACCTTCACACAACACGCAACCATGGATGGCACCAGCCTTGTGATAGATACTGGGCGTGGTATTAATTTGTTTAGACAAGCTGTAGATAGCACTAGTATTGATACTAATATCATCGGCTAGCTTGATACCTTCAAACTTCTCCATGATATCGCCAAACACGGTTCCTTGCGCACAACCAGAAGTACGTACTTTCTTTTTCATCTTGTCTTCGTAGTTGGTTTCACGCTGGGTGCGCACAATCACCACTTCCAACTCTTCATCGTAGTCAATGCCTGTCACCACGTCATCGGGGCGCAGCATATTTTGATTCAACAAAAAGCCCAGTGCTAGATATTCTGGGTGATCGCCTAGGGTCATAAGGGTGACGATTTCTTGCCTGTTTAAATAAACCGTTAAACCTCGCTCAGTCACCACATCAACATCAATCGGCTGATTGTATTCATCACGCCCCATAACAGAGTCCGTTAGGCCAGGGGCATCAGGTTGTGGGTAGAGCAAGTAGCTGGAAAGATCAGCGGTTTTCATAACGCATCCTTTGCGGGATAGGGGCAATTGGTAGAAACCAAAAACAGTATTTTGCGCTTTAAAGTTTATTGGAGCAATAGCTTTTAATGCTCGCCAAGCCAAATAGCGTATTGTAGGTCGTTATCACGTAACACCCTACCCAGCTATGTTAGAATGCGCTCAAATACAACTGATAACTGACACCATGACATTTTCTACTTTAGGCCTTAACGAGCAACTTTGTCATACTTTGGAAGAAAAGGGCTACACCCAACCTACTTCTATTCAGGAAGCTGCCATACCAGTCATTTTGGCTGGGCAAGACGTCATGGCCAAAGCCCAAACTGGCACGGGTAAAACCGCAGCATTTGGCTTACCTTTACTGCATTTGCTCAGCCTTGCGTCATCACTCGCACTCGTGTTAGCGCCAACCCGCGAGCTAGCGCAGCAAGTGTACGACAATCTAGCTAGATACGCCCAAGGATGCGGACTTAATGTTGGCCTAGTTTATGGCGGCGTGCCGATAGAGCCGCAGATAAAAGCCTGCCAGCAAGGTCTTGATATGCTTGTAGCCACTCCCGGGCGCTTAATCGATTTATTACTCAATAAGCATTTGCATATCACCAACCTAAAGTACCTAGTACTCGACGAAGCAGATCGTCTATTAGATATGGGGTTCAGTGATGATATTCAGCGCGTACTAACTTTCGTAGACAACAAACCACAAACCTTATTATTTTCTGCCACCTTTGACGATCGTCTCTTTACCTTTGGCAAACCTCTGGTCAGTAAAGCCACTGTTTTGGATATGCAAAAGCAAGAAGCTGCACCAGGTAAAATAGAACAACGCATCTACGAAGTAGACCAACAACGCAAAAATGCTATTGCCGCCCATCTTATTAAACAACATGATTGGCAAAGAGTCTTGTTATTCGTGCGCAGCAAAAAAACAGCTGATGCCCTTCTCCAATACTTGCAGGAACAGGACCTATCCTGTGACGTGATTCACGGTGACAAATCTCAAGCAGCACGAGAAAAGGCCCTGCAAGCCTTTACAGAAGAGCGGGTCCAAGTATTGGTGGCTACAGACGTTGCTGCGCGTGGACTACATATTCCTGAACTTGAATGTGTACTGAACTATCAGCTACCACACCAGAGCGAAGACTATGTGCATCGTATAGGTCGCACCGGCAGGGCTGGCGCAGATGGCCTTGCCATTACCTTATTGGGTGCCGAAGAAAAACAGCTACTGGAACCAATACAAGCCCTATTTGAAGAACCACTGATGCGCCAGTGGTTACCCGGCTTTGAACCCAGTTTGGATGCTGATTTTAGCACCCAAAAACCAAACAAAAATTCAGCCAAAAAAGGTAAAGGCAAAGGCAAAGGCAAGCGTAGTAAAGCTCGCTCTCGCTAAGCTTTAGGTTGTTTTGCCAACCAACGGTCCAATTTATTTGCAAACTCCATACGGTCGGCATGGCTAAAGGCCGGTGGCCCGCCCGTTTGTACACCACTGCTACGCATGGTTTCCATAAAATCGCGCATGTTTAGCTTGGCTTTGATGTTGGCTTTAGTAAGGGTCTCGCCACGACTAGTTAACACTGTAGCTTGCTTTTCTATCACCTCATCGGCCAAGGGAATGTCTGAAGTAATCACCAGGTCCCCTGCTGCAACACGGCGTACTATTTCGTCATCGGCCACGTCAAAACCAGAACTCACCTGCATGGCACTAATTACCATAGAAGGTGGCGTCTTTATATACTGGTTGGCCACAAAAACCGTTGGCATTTGTACGCGTTCAGCGGCACGAAAAAGAATTTCCTTTACCACTACCGGACAAGCATCGGCGTCTACCCAGATTGTCATTATGAATCTTCTCTAAAAGGATTAATCACAGCTACCAGGGCTGAGGGTGTCGTTTTTCATATCCAGCTAGCTACGTATTAACAGCTCTTTTAATACGTCCATATCTATGTCCGCAAGCTTATTGATGTACAAGCAGTATCGATCTGTTTTACGGGCTGGGTCTTATTGGCCATGCCTTATTACCTATATTGCTTATTGTGTAAACAACTCTTCATCGTTAGCCATGCTCTTGAACTCTAACGGATTACCACTGTAATCCAAAACAAACATTGTCTTCTGCTGCCCCGTTTGTCCTACATAACGTTCCTGGGGTTTTACCAGAAACTCAATACCAGCCGCTTCAAAACGCCCATGTAATTCAGCAAACTGAGCAGCAGATAAGACACAACCATAATGTGGAATAGGTACCTTAATACCGTCTACCAATCCACAGTAATCCAATGCCCCCATGGTACCTATGTGCGCTGATAACTGATTACCATACAAATCGAAGTCCACCCATGTATCTGTACTGCGCCCTTCCTGACAGCCCATAACGTCCATATAGAACTGTCTAGTAGTCATTAGATCTTTGACCTTGAAAGCGAAATGAAATGGTTGTGTCATTGCTTAATTCCCGGATGGTGTAGGTTATTGGCTAGTCATTGTAGCTTGTTACAGATCCAAGGTATTGCTTTATATGCGTCTATATTTAAAGCTAACAACAAGCTACATATGACTCATGGAGCCACCTTTTGAAGTAAAAAAACTACAACAATAGAGGTATTTCGTCAGCAAATACCCACTAGTTATCTGGCAATGCTTCAAATTTGGTAGTTTTTTGACGTAT